>JABMNX010000033.1 GCA_013204405.1 Candidatus Kaiserbacteria bacterium
ATATAGAAGTTCGTGTTACTACGAAATAAGCGCGTGGTGGAGTGCTGTGTTTAATAGAGATTATGAAAAGATAGGTGCTTTATGCGAAGAAGTTACCAACGAGGAACAACAAGAAGCGTGCTATATGGGGTTTGGTGGAGTAGCTCCTCCTTCGGCAAATTATGATGTTGATAAAACAATACACCTGTGTGAAAAAATGCCAAGCTTCGATGGAGAGCTTCTGTGTCGAGCGGGGGCATCTTGGGTTTATTTTTCTATTCCAGAAAAAAGGTCACAAGCGACTCTTTTCTGTGAAGGCCTCACGGAAGAGAATTCAAAGTATTGTGTACAAAAGTCAGATATTTTGGGTACTGGTGAAATTAATCTCGACATATGATACGTACAGTTCTAAAACACCCATTTTTTTATATTGTAGTTCTATTTATTATTGCTACTGGCTTAAGTACATTTGGTCACTCACTTTCTTCAGGCGGGTTTAATAAAAATCATACCCCAGAGTCTTTTTCAGTTGAATTAAGGGATGGTGGTTTTTATCCATCTGAGCTTACAATTAAAGTTGGTGATAGTATTACATTTACCACAATAAGGGACAAAAACTTTTGGCCAGCAAGTGACCCACATCCCACGCATGAATTCTTAGGGGGATTTGATCCTGCTAGGTCATTAGCTGCAGAAGAGGCTTGGACATATACATTTAATTATTCTGGTGTGTGGAGGTACCATGACCACCTCAATGTTTCTTTCCGGGGTAACGTAACGGTACTGGAACCATCTTCAAAGGTTTTTTTAAAAAGTACTTCAAGTAAAGAAGAGTGCGATGGTCTGTGTTTTGATGAACGTATACGCGAAACTGTACGAAAAGAAGGAGTAGATGCTGCTTACGCTCTTTTCCAAGATGCGTTTGTAGCAGGAACATTACCTCGAAGCTGTCATTGGACCGCTCACCAAATAGGGGAAGAAGCATACCAATTATTTAAAGATGGAAAGGAATTTCCTATAACGGAGGCTACCTCACACTGTGGTTACGGTTTCTACCACGGGTTTTTAGAGGGGTTACTTCGTGAAAATCCAGATATTGAATATGCACTATCTTTTTGCAAGGAAGTAGAAGCACAGCTTGGTGATATGGGATTACAAAACTGTTACCATGGTATCGGACATGGGTTCACAGAAGATCCTCCGGACCCAGAGGTGTGGGGAGATTTTGAAGCGATGATTAAGCCAGGTATCAAAGTATGTGAGTTTCTTTTTGGAAAAGATTCCTTTCGCAACCTGAATTTATGTCTTACTGGTGTATTTACTGTCCCTGCAGGATTTTCCGCCGATGGAGAATTTGGTTTATCTATTAATATTGACGACCCGTTTGCATTCTGTCGTACGCAACCGTATCGATACCACAAAGCATGTTATGGTGAGATTACCCCGAAGCTCGATGTAATACTTGATTGGGATCTTTCTGGTTTACCTAAATATCTCGATAACATAACCGACGATAAGACCAAGCGTTTAGTAGTATGGGTATTACCATCTGTGATGATGGCACGAGATATATTAAAAGATAATCATGATGACTATATAGTTGGTTGTCGTGAAAACTTTGAAGGAAGACTACAATATGTTTGCCTCGCGGGGACAGTGTTTGGTTTTTTCTCCCATGGAATACCAGGAGAAGAGTACCGTAAAGTACTTGAGTTTTGTGAATCAGAAGCATTTCTTGGGAACGAGCGTGAGCTTTGTTATAGTGAGGCTCTGAGGCAAATGCGGGTGCAATATACACTTGAAAAAGTGATTAATATATGTGAACTTGTACCAGAGGCTTACAAGCCTCACTGTACGGAGACTTTACACACTCCACCGTATGACGACCCTTTGTTTGATAATATCTAAGAAACCAGCACATAACATATGGATTTTATAACAAAAAAAATAAATGTATCAAAAGCGGTTGTCGCACTTCTTTTAATAAGTATTGTAATTATTGGTTATGTACTTTATTTAAATTCAAAAAAAGAAGGAACTCACTCTGGCGTCATTAAAGAGAATACTATTAATTTAAGTGATGAAGGCTTTTATCCACAAGAACTCACTGTATCAAAAGGCACGACAGTCACATTTACTAATACACGCGACCATTATTTTTGGCCTGCATCAAACCTTCATCCAACACACGGTATTTACTCAGAATTTGACCCTAAAAAACCAATTAGTCCTACAAATAGTTGGAGTTTTACTTTTATGAATGTTGGAGAGTGGGAGTTTCACGACCATCTTGCACCATATTTTACAGGGATCATAACGGTGGTGGATGGAGAAGAAACATTGGCTCAAGATAGATGTAAAGATAATAGGGGCTCTACCGAATGTTGGCAGAAACCACTTCTAAAAGCACTTGAAGAAGACGGGCTCGAAGCCTCGCTAGATTTACTTAAGGAACTGTATAGTGATGAACCAGACTTTGATGACAACTGTCACTCAGTCACCCATAACATTGGCATTGCTGCGTACAAGAACTTTCTCAAAGACAAAGATTCTATTCTTACTCCCAAAGCTGCATATTGCGCAAGTGGATTCTATCATGGGTTTATGGAAGCGTTCTTAAGTGTCACGAGAGATGTAGAAGCAGCTCGAGAATTCTGTTTATATGTAGAGGAAAAGTTATCGGACAAATCTCCAGATGCAGGGTTTCAATGTTTCCATGGCATAGGTCACGGGCTTATGGACTTGGCTGTCTTTACTAGTTTTGCTGACGGAGTGACTAAGGTTGATGAACACAGTTTAACAAAACCAGCCCTTGAGATGTGTGAGGTTGCTTCTGTACGTGAAGAAGAGCTCTACCGATGTACATCAGCAGTGTTTAATAGTATTGCTAACTATTATTACGAAAATGAATATGGCTTAGAGGCAGACATAAGTGATCCGCTTTGGCTTTGCAGAGAACAACCTGAAAAATATAAACAGAGCTGTTATGGTAATATGAACAGCACCCTCTCGTACGTTGCTGATAGAGATTTTTCTAGAGCCTCCTCTTTTGTAGAGAAGATGGAGGATACACAGTATGCACCAGAGACAATGCGATATCTCTCATTGACAGTTTCACTAAGTGTAAAAAATGAAGACGATGCACGTAAGGTCGTTTCTGTATGTAGGGGGTTGCGGGAATCCTTGCAAGAACCCTGCCTTTCGGGTATTGCGCACGGATTTCTTGAGCACGGCACTCCAGGTCTCGAATACCAAGATGCAATACGTTTTTGTTCATACCCCATCTTTACAGATAAAGAGAGTAGCATATGTCTCACCGCAGCTTTATCAAACCTTAGTGTGTGGTATGGGGAAGATAAGGTTAATATGATATGTAGCAATATAGAGGAAAGATATAAAAAATATTGTCGTTATACGTATGCAAATTAAGAACTTAAAATTTGGAAAGGAATCTATTTTTGTACTTCTGCTTTTACTCTTTATAGGAACTTTGTTGACTGTAGAAGAACCATTATTAGATCAAAACAAGGACCTGTTAATGGAATACAGTACTTCAATTCTTGAAATATGCGCTCAAGATGAGTACCGTCCCACATGTTACGACAGGGAGATTCCAAAACTTATGGATCAAGGTTTATCAATGGAGGAAGCATTTGATGTGACACGGTTTATTCAAGACAAGGACGAGGTGTATTTTTATTGTCACGTACTTGGTCATTACTTAAGCGGGAAAGAAACCGCAAAAGACCCGTCAAAATGGAAGGATGTGATAATCCGTGTACCAAGTGGTGTATGTTCAAACGGAGGTATCCACGGTGCATTTCAAGAACGTTTTCGTAGTGAATCGTTACCTGATGCAGATGTGGACGACCTAAAGCCTATTTTGGCAGATATATGTAGAAAGAGGGATGATTGGGACCCAACTCCTATGGAACAGGCAACGTGCACACATGCTATAGGGCATTTAACAATGTATGTTACAGATGCTGATATAGATAAATCAATCAAGCTATGTGACGAAGTGTCTATCAACGAAAGGGGCAGAGACTTTACACAGCTTTGCTACGACGGAGCATTTATGCAAATTTTTCAACCTCTTGACCCCGAAGACTTTGGACTTGTTGAGGACATACAGCCAACAAAAGAAGAACTCCATTCTTTCTGCTGGTCTTTTGAGGGTAGAAAACGGAGCTCATGCTGGAGCGAGGGGTGGCCCCTTGTTTCCGAGGAGATTAAAGAACCTGAAGGGGTTGTCGCGCACTGTTCACAAATGAGCAAAAATTTGCAAGAGGAAAACCGTTGTTACAGCGCTTTATTTTATGTGCTTGGTGCTCAGTTCGGTTTTGATAAAGCGCGCGTTATAGATTTCTGTTCTCGTTTCCTAGAAGAAAGAAAGGGTCAGTGCTTTGCGAATGGAGCATCGAGAATGATTGAGATTGATTGGAGTTATATAAATAAGGCGGTCAGTATTTGTACTGCGGCTGAAGAAAAGGGAGTAGGTGATGCTTGCTATGACGAACTTCTACTCTACTCAAGCTATAATTTCATAGTTGGTTCGGAATCTTTTCTTCAACTATGTGATGGGATGCCTGATCCATGGAGAAAGCAGTGTTTAGCACAAGATAGTCGATAGAGATATTTAAACACGTAAGATCGCTAATAATGTGAATGGAATATTTAAGAGTATAGCTATAGGTATCTCCATAATATTTATTATTGTAGGATATTATGTTGTATCTACAATAGGAACAAATGAGTACAATATTCCGAGATTTGTTAAATATAAACTACAGTCTTGCAACGAGTTGGTTAGTTTAGAAAAAGATAAGTGTGTTCAAGATATCGCAGATAGAATATTGTATAAAGACGGTATCCTTTCTGCTTTTGAGTTTCTTAAAACTGCGTTTCAATACGAAAAATTTACAGCGCGTGGGTGTTTTTGGGATACAGGAGTTTTAGCTCAGTATAAAGAAGAGCTACTCAAAGAGACTACGGTAGGGGAAGTTGGATTTGAAAAAGTATTACCAAGGGCTGTATACAACTGTTATTTTTTAATAGGAAAAATAGTAGCTGCGGAACCTCTTCTGGGGTCTAGTCCTCAAGGTATTGAAAAAATACTAGAGAATACGTTACCTCTTTGCGCTCTTATTTCGAAAGAAATACGAGAACAAAATGAGTGTGAAGAAGGTGTGTATAGTTTAGCAATAGAGCATATGGGTGAAAATAATATTCAGGACGATTTATTCTCTCTCTGTAGAAGTCAGCCTGATCAATACAAGCCTCAATGTTTTTACGAATTTGCAAGAACTGCTGATATTAAGAAGGGAGATTTTTTTAGAATGCACAGCGTTATTATGCAGGCACCTACAGAGTCTCTCAGAGAATCAGTAACAAAAGCTATAGTATCAACAGGTACGAGAGGAGAAGTAAGGAGCGATAATTTTGAAAAAACTGTGAATGGATGTCGTAGTTTTCAGACTCAAGGAGTCAGAGAGGCTTGTGTAAGAGCTCTTGTTGTGGGAGTCTGGGAAGCAAGTGATATTGGGGAGGAATACCAACAAGGGGACATATTCTGCTCAAATAATTTTTTGACGCAGGTGGAGAAGCAGAGCTGTTATAAGACTCTTTTTGGTGAGCTTTCAGTTATTTACAGTATCCCTAAAATGCAGAAAGTGTGCAATAAATTTTCACAGGAATATCAGCACATATGCGTTCTATAAAAAGATATATGATAAATTTAAAAAACAAAGAAGGTATAGTACTGTTACTTGTCAGTATAATAATTATATTTTTTTTATTTATTGTAAACTCTCCTCAAGATTTTAAACTAGACACTAGCATTAGTGATTATTCAAAACTAGAGTCTACTTTTGAAAAACGAATGGAAGATGTTGGTGGTAAAAAACTTTTTGAAGAAATAATTTTCTTTGCAGAACTTCTTGATCCAAGTATCAAACATCTTTACGGACACATATTTGGTAAAGTGCTTTATGAAAAGGAAGGACTCGGTTCTTTTTTAATATGTGACTCACGCCTACAACAAGGGTGTATCCATGAATTTATTGGTAATGCTATAGTTGATTTAGGTATTGAATCAGTGACTATCTTAAATGACACATGTTTAGGGTTACAGGGAAGACAAGAGGTTCAAGCTTGTCAGCATGGAATAGGGCATGGGCTTGTGTCTCACTTTGGATATTCAGAATCCGATCTTTTGCGCGCATTGAGTGTGTGTAGAACACTCCCCACTCATGATAGTGGCCAAATGTTCGGTTGTTACGGAGGGGTTTTTATGGAACATAATGTTAAGACAATGCTTGCTGAGGAAACAGACATCCGTCACTCAGAAGATCTTTTTGAGCCATGCCGCTCTTTAGATGATGTTTACAAATCAGCGTGTTCATTTTGGCAACCGCAGTGGTGGAGACAAGAACATTTGAGTCACTTAGACCCATTGAGTGCCTATGCCCGTATGGGTTCTTACTGCTCTGATCTCAGCAAGGAACCACATCTCATTAATGTATGCTTTTTAGGTATGGGTAATCTTTTACCTATAGATGCTAACTTAGACTCAGCGCTTGCGGTTCGTATGTGCGACGCGGGTTCAGATGTCTTTGATTATAGAATGAGTTGTAGGAAACGTGCTGGAAGAGATTTTAGTGAAGAAAGGCATACTTCAAAACTAGAGTTAGTTTGTGCAGAAATGAGTGATACAGACTACAGACGTTGCGTTTCTTGGCTTGAGGGCAGTGTTAATGATGCGAATTAAAAAATATGAAAGAATTTTTAAATAAAAAGAGAGTAGTTATCGCAATGTGTATAACAGCATTTTTCTTTTCATTAGTTTTTTTTGCTGGTTTTATTGATACTAGTTACGGTACAGATAGTATGGAAAATAAGACGCAGTCTGAAATCGAGTCGTATTGGCGTGCAAGTGTTAGTAATGTTGGTGGAGATGAGGCATACAAGAAATTTTCAAATATAGTGACTTTACTGGATATTGATACTCAGCATCGCTATGCACATATCTTTGGTGGGGTGCTGTATGAGGAAGAAGGAATAAATTCTTTTTCTGTCTGTGATTCAAATTTTTTGTATGGCTGTGTGCATGAATTTGTTGGAGAGGCTTTATTTGATTCAGGTGTTCAGATTTCAGATGACTTAAATTTTAACTGCATTGAGAAACTAGGAGAAAGTTCTCGTTTTTGTCAGCACGGGATAGGGCATGGTCTCATAGCGTACTTTGGATACTCTGAAGAATCTCTTAAGCAAGCACTTAACATCTGTGCACAATTGCCGACATTAGACGGAAACAAAATTGGAGGTTGTTATGGAGGGGTTTTTATGGAATATAATTTACAAAGTATGTTAGCTGACGATGGCAGTGTTCGTATTTCAGAAAATTATCTTGAGCCGTGCGCTAGTATAGATGATGAATACATGTCTTCTTGTATATACTGGCAGCCTCAGTGGTGGAGAAACGGCCCATTGAGCAGTTTTGGAACTGATGGTGAGGTGTTTAAAGAAATGGGAAAATACTGTTATGAAATTACAACCAAACGAAATTTAATTGATATTTGCTTCCAGGGTATAGGAAATATTATTGCTCCTGGGGTTGATTTTGATACAGATTTATCTATACATATGTGTAAAGAGGCAACCAGTTCAGAGAGAGATAATACTATCTGTCGTATTGCAGCAGCCAAACGAACTGTGGATGGCCCAGGTGCACAAGTAGCAAATCAAATATGTGTTGGTTTACTGGAGTATGATTTTAAGGATTGCTTTTCACAAGTAGAAATAAATAGTAATAATAAGAACTAGTATGAATAAAAATATAGACACATCATATTTTTTTGTTTTACTTTTACTGTTTGTTGGTTTGTTTGCAGTGGGGTATATATATAATATTCAAAATACCGAGCGAGACAAAGAAACATTATTGTTTTCAGAGTTTCATTGGGAAGAACGTGTCACAACCGTTGGTCCAGATAGGGCATATGATGAACTTATACAGTCAGCAAAAAATCTTCCTTTGGGAAAACAGCACGAACTAGTTCATGTGTTTGGAGCAGCACTATATAATGGGAAAGATTTAAATCTTCTTCTTGTATGTGATGAACAGTTTTTGTATGGGTGCTTTCATGAATTTATTGGCAGTACTATTGCTGAACATGGTCTCCATGTTATAGAAGAGATAGATGCTATATGTAGTAAAGCGGAAGGTGGTAACAAAACTGTATGCCATCACGGAGTTGGGCACGGTATTCAAACCTATTTGGGCTATAAAGAAGAAGACTTAGTTTCTGCGTTGAAGGTCTGTGATGGTTTTCCTTTAAGTGACCCAATAGGCGGGTGTTACGGAGGGGTTTTTATGGAATATAACTTACGTACCATGCTGGGAGGTGACGATGAGATACGTTCGTTGACGGAGAATATATTATCTCCCTGTGACCATATTGAAGAGAAGTATCAAGCGTCATGTATGTTCAGGCTGCCACAATGGTGGAGACATCACCTATCCGAGAATGTTTCTAAGGAAATAACATCACAGTTGGGTGAAATGTGCTCTACGGCGATTTTACCCAATATGGTGTCACCATGTTTTCAAGGTATAGGAAATATTGTTGCGGTAAATGTTAATTTTGATATGGCTCAAATAATTCCCCTATGTGATGCTAGTACGTCAGATTTAGATTACACAGTAGCATGTAGAATACAGGCTCTTGTCACCAAAGGTTTTGCCAGTGGAATTTCTGTTCAAGATACTTCTAGGGTATGTCGGGCACTGCCTTTAGAAAACAAAAAAACCTGCGAGACGCAGGTTAACATAGTTGTCACTAGTTTAAAAGACCCTAAGTAACCGACTGTTTCTGTGTGTTTTAAAAAAAACCACCGCACCCTACAAAATATACATTATCTTTTGCTGCTTCATCTGATACTGATACTTCTGAAGTACATTGTTTAGATGCCACTGTATTACTAGAAAGTCCTAATAGTGTATTAGGGGAATTTTTCACAAAAACAATAATGGCAACAGTAGTTATGACTACCGTAACGATAATCGCAGTTATAAGCTGTTTTGCTGAGTAACTAGTATTCATAAACATATTGTAGCATATAAAATATTAAAATAGTAAATTATCCACATATTAACGTTTAAATCTGTCATTAAATAGCTCTGGTGTCATAATAAGGTTAACACGCAATCCTGAGTCATTAATGAACTTAGGCAACTCCTGCGGTGGTATTTTGTGAATAAGGTCATTGTTATAGCTCCGTAGATAGAATTTCTCTAAAGAAACATTCTCTCTTTTTTGTGTTAATAAAATGGGGGCTTCTACTATAGTTTCGTTCGAGAGAAAGAAAAGGGTGCTAATGTATGAGCGCGTTAAGAAAAGCGCAGTGAGGGGGATTTCTTGATGTCGGGATACGTTAATGGTAGCAAGTGTCATGTCATCAATATTTCCAATAATATATTCAATCCATGCGCCCTTGCTCTTCCAAAGGGTGTTAAATGAATAAAGTCGAGATAATTTTTCTTTCCCTAGATTTTGTATTAACGCATGCTCTTCATATGTTTCTAACAATAACTGCACATCTTTCATAAATGCAGTAATTTTATATGATTGTAATATAGGGTGTGACAAACGTATCTTCTGTTCTAGATTTTTAAGTTTAGTAAACACAACATCTTCGTCAGAAACTATATCAAATATTGGATGAGTAATTATTTCATTTTGTATGTAATAAGATGAGAGCGTTAATCCTATATCGTGTCCAAAGTCCGGACACAAATAAGGGTTCAGGGGTTGATATTGGTATCCAATACCAGCTTCACGTAGTGTTTCGTAGTACGCACCTTCTATAGTTCTAAGGTCGTAGAACAAGAGGTCATTGACTGGAGTTATTCTTATAATATCTGAATTACTTATACGAGACGTGCTCCACCAAAACATCATAACTGGCGGTGCAGTAAAATAACGACACGCCCCGTTACCTAACTGTACAGCAGGGAGATCATCAATAGATTCTGTGGTTTTAGATATAGCTGGGCGGGCATATTCTCGTATCATTGCCTCTGTAAGAATATCTTTATTTCGGACTAAAATGTTTTTCGGAGTGTTTGTTCCATTTTCTTGACGTTCATATTCTATCTCTATATCGGTTACCTTGGTGGTACATACTTTACGTAATCCAAAGAGGCATCTAAACCGGTTTTTTTCTTCCAATCTCCGTCGCTCTACATTTTGCAGTGCAAGGTTAAGTTGTGATGCATAAAAATTTACATCCGTGTATCCATTCAAAAAAGCTGTTTGGTTTTTATCAAACGTATTAAGGATATGTATTATATTTTTTATATCACGTGTATATGCTGTAATAGTTTTACGTAAATTAATGTGATATGTAATGGCAGTTACTAAAGATGGTGATGTGAGAAACGTAAGGCGAGACCCTTCTGTGCTAGAGATAGTGCTTAGAAAACGTATTGGGTACAGACCCTTTAAGGTATATTTTTGGGAATCAGTAGGTAGATAGTTGGCGGATAAATGAATACTACGCGTTAAGTTTTCAACAGCATACTTTAGTGCAACTGGGTCAGTTCCTTCAAACGCAAATAGTGGAGTATCTCTATGGGACTCATAATATCCTTGTAGAGCCGCGCGAGATGGAGTATGTAACCCAAAGAGTATGAGTGTAGTGAGTAAAATGATAAGCGATGTAGCTGTAGGTCGCATAATATACGCATAGTATCACAGATTTGATACACACTCTGGGCATGTTTTTACCAAAATTGACGGTTTAATTATTGTGGTATTATGCGTGTACCATGAAGAATCTTAGGTTATATAGTAGAAAAATCCTGATAGGGATTTTACTATGTTGCTGTGTGATATTGTTTTTCAGTATCTTACTTTTTAGTGATAGAAATGACACTTCTGCTGATGAAGATATAGCTCATCAAGCCCAGTTTCTCTTAAAGCTCTCTGATGTTGATGCGGAGATATATTGGAGTGCGCGCATAGCAGAGGTTGGAGACAATGAAGCGTATAGGGAATTTGTAGATATTGAAACATACATGCCGGATGGTTCTGAACATAAACGAGCCCATATGTTTGGAGGAGCTCTCTATCAGCAAAGAGGAATCGATTCATTTACCGTATGTGATTCATCTTTTCATTACGGATGCTTTCATGAATTTATCGGCCGAGCTGTATTTGAGTACGGTAAAGACATACTCGAAGTAGCAAGTAGTAAATGTGTCGATGCTCTTGGTACAGAAGGAGTGTTGTGTCAGCATGGTGTTGGGCACAGCGCATTGGCATATTATGGATATACACAAGAAGATCTTAAGCGTGCCCTAAACACATGCAGAAGTCTTGATGAAGATGGTGGTAATGATCCAATACGAGGATGTGAAGGTGGGGCATATATGGAGTTTAATATGCGGACTATGCTTGATGAAGAGGATGAAGTAAGACCATATGGTGACCAATTTTTACCATGCACGAATGTTTCGGAGAGCTATCACTTGGGATGTATATTTTGGCAAACACAGTGGTGGCAGGAAATATTTATGAGAGATAGTGCACACAAATACTCATCAAGTATATATACTCAAATGGGAGAAAATTGTAGAGAATTCACAAAAGATTCTTCGTTGCTACAAGCCTGCTTTGCAGGTATCGGTAACTTTGGTGCTGGTGGTGTTGATTATGTGATACCAAGCATTGTGAGTCTGTGTGATAGTGCTGCTGATAACCAAGAGCATAGTTTGTTTTGTCGACTGCGTGCGTTAAAGAAGACACCTGCGCAGAAGTTAGATACGCAAACACCGCTTGAAATATGTACTGGGCTTAGCGGGAATATTAAAAAATACTGCAGCGCTTTTACCCGTAACGAATCCGATACTCACTTCACCACAGACGAGGGTGTTCGTGTTGATATGTCAGAACTTTTATACTTTAGGTCATTACGATAAGATATATATTACTTTTTATGCAAAAAATTATTAGATTACAAAACCTTCTTACATTTGTTACAGAAAGCTCACATTCAAGTTTTTATAAGAAGCATTTTGGTACCTCAATGAATCATAAGGAAGTACGTACATATGAAGATTTAGCACTTCTTCCAAGTATCTCTAAAAATGACTTGTTACAGACTCCACTTAGTGACCGATTATATATACCAACGGGGAGGGGATTGGTGAAAGTGGTTGATTCAGGGACACATTCTTTTCTTATAAAACGTGTATTGTCTGAGTTGCGGGAAGAACAGTTTGGCAATCTCGGAGAGCGTCCCACAGTCTTGTTTAGCAATGGGCACGAATCACTAGAAAAAAGCCTATGGTGTTATGAGCAAAATACTCTCCCGATGATTGGTGAGTCGACCAATATTCCTATTACTGAATATTTCGTTCATCGTTATGAGAGTGACTCATTTTTAGGAGATATAAAAACACTTGAGTCTATTTTTGAACAAAGTAAAGACGCCTTTCTTCCTGGAAGCCAATTTACATTATGCGAGGGTGGATTTGATCTTGTGCGGATAAAGAAACATGTTCCACTTGATTCTACTACCTTAATTCTTTCGTTTCCTGAAGTAGGAGCATGTGCTCACTCCTGTCCATATCATCTAAAAAATAATCGGTTAGTTTTTCATCCAGATAAGAATAGTATTATCGAACATGATACTAACCTTACGGTTACAAAATTAATAGCAATGCCGACGCCAATAATTCGTTACATAACAGATGTACCTTCAAAAACAGAAGAGTATTCATGTGACTGTAAGGAAGAGGTAAGTTTTTCTCTTACATAATCTAGTAACCTAATTATATGACCGACAAAGAAAAATTAGACAGTTACGGACTTAAGCCTCTTGAGGACATGAAAAAGAGTGGTTGTTCTAAGGACTACATGATAAGAGTCTCTTCTGGTACTTCTGGAAAGAAACCAGTTTTTATGATACAGAACAAGAGTCGTGATCTAGGGAAGGAGCCACTATTTTCAAATCAATTTAAAGATGTCCGACGTATTGTTTTTTTTGGCGGTATGCTCAATGCACGGCTTTCATCCGCCGCACGATTCCTTTTTTATCTAGGTGAAGATGAGTACACAATACTTGCTGTCGATAACGTCGACATGAATAGTAGTCTTGAGGGTTTGTTTCGTGATTTTAAACCAGAGGGATTTATTGGGTTCCCTTCGTTTATTGCGAGAGCACTTTCTTTTGTTAACGATAAGCGTGTACTTGAACACGTGAAAGCGGTACGTTTTTCTGGTGAGATGATTAGTGATGCGCAAAAGGAATTATTTCACGATAAAATTCCTCAGGCTACATTAGAAAATATCTATGCCTCAGCAGAGGTGGGGTATATGTCAGGGGTATCGTGTAGTCATTTAAAGGAAAGTCAGTACCATCCGTACGAACGAGTAAACATAGAAATAATAAACCAAGATGAAGACGGGGTAGGTGATTTGGTGGTTTCGTATAATCTGAGTCCTTCCATTTATATTAATCAATATGTAACAGGGGACACAGCACGTTTTTTGAAATCTCCTTGTGTGTGGAGACACCATAACATTTGAATTACTTGGACGGAGGGATTTTGATTTTATTAAATTTCTTGGCACTACACTGAGACAGGAGGAGTTTGAAAGGGTAGCAACTGAATTAGAGGAATATATTGTTGATTTTCGTGGAGAAGTTCGTGAGGTTAAAGAAGCAGATGAGCTTAAGGGAGAAATTACATTAAAAATAGTAGGGACTCCTAAGTTACAAAAAATGAAGAATCCAGAAGGGTTTATATCTAATGAAATCTCTCAAAGACTTTTTGTGACGTCTAGTAAGACCATAGAAGATATGGTTTCAAAAGAAATTTATTTACCATTAAAAATTCAATTTGTAGATAATTTTGAGTACCAGAACAAACCAATTAAACTAAAACGAACACTTTAAACACGCGTTTGTACAGTGTATAATAAACCGAATTCATCTAATATAAACCATGTTTCTTATGAAGTTTCTCAAAAAATTATTTAGCCACGAAAAAGATGTAGACAACATTAGTGACTATTCCAACTGGAGAGTTGGGTTAAGTTGTGCTGCAAGTTGGAGTTGGGGGGGGTTAGCATAGCAGTCGGCATAGCCATTATGCACTCAAAAGGCGTATTGGCTTTTCTTGTGTGGACATTTGGAAATATATTAGCCCTTCCTTTGTTTGGATTAGTTTTAAGATATTTACCGGCGAGTAGAGGATGGTTAAAATTTACACCACTGTTCTTTATATTTCTTTATGTTGAGTATTTTGCAATAACTTTAAACTTACAAGCTATTAAGAGCGCTCTAGGAGGCGGGATTGATATATCCAGCTTTGTATTTGTAAAAGGTGATTTGATTACCCCTATAGTAATTATCACTGGATTAGCTATTGTATTTTTTATTAATAAGTACGGACTCAAAGGAAGTATGTTAACAGACATAGGACAATATGCAGTGCAGTTAGTGGGTGTTGTTACCCTTGCTGGTGCTGGATATCTTTTAGGGGAAAGAATGGACCTTTTATGGTTGACACCAGATGGAAGGGATTGGTTACTTTTTGGTTTCTTAGGGATTATTACCGGAGCTCTAGGTACAGGGCATCAGTGGCAGAGATTTTCAGCGTTTGAAGGAAGAGATGTCCTTAGAATAGGGCTCTGGGGTGGCTTGTTCTTTGGTATATATATGTTTTTTGTATATCTATCTGGTTTATTTTTCACGCAAAATATAATTCTTGGTGTAATATTTCTCATAATAATCCTAAGTGTTGCAACAAGTACTATAGACAGCGCTGTTGCTGGATTACAATTCATCGCAAGAAAGTTTAAACTAGACCCAAGAGCAGGGTCTCTCGTTGCTATTATCGCTGTTATGGTTTGGCCGTTTTTATCAGAAAAAGGACTTACTAATTTGTGGGGGATTATGGTACAGGTTCGGTACCCTACTGTTTTAATCGCTGTTGGTTTAACGGCGATGTATCATATATTTAAACCAAATTCTAAAATAAGAACTCAGGCAACTGGGGTCCTTCAGAAATATTTAATTATGTTTAAAGGAGAGTAACAATGAGTGATATCGGTTTAATTAATTTTATAAGTACCGTAAAGAAAGACCCTCTTTTTGCTGCAGAGGGTCTTGATTTAGATAATGCCCGGAAAGCATTACTAGGATTAGGAAATTCAGTTGATGAACTTGAAGAAGCCTGGGGTGGGATAATTTCAAAACTATTTTTTATAAAACACCCTCCAAGAGAGTCTCTACATCCAATAGAGTTTTTAGAGAATTTTATTGAAAGTGAGTACGCTAGGCGAGTGTTTTTGAAAAGCGGAAGTAAAGAAGATGCTGATGCACTCCTAAATCAATGGAGAGAAACACAAAAATCTTATACAAAAAACCTTTTTTCTTATAAGAAGGCATTATTGGAAATACTAAAGATAGAAGAAATAGACCCTAATGCAAAGATTGATTACTTTAGTCTCGTTGGTTCTATTGGTGAGTTACTCAGCTGGGTTGATAGGTTATTAGAGAATGCTGAAGAGTTAGACTCGGAAATTAAGAAATTGGGGGGTATATTAAAAGGCGAAGAACAAATCTTCCGAAAGAGTAACGATAACAGGGATAAGTTAATTATTGAGAAGGCTGACCTACCAAAACTTCCTCAAATAGACTCCAATCTAGAGGAATTGGTCAGAGTGGCGACTATATATACTGAAAAGAAAAAAGCCTTTGGGCCTATTGTGTACTGGTTGGGCCATTTTAATGAAGGTAAAATAACTCCACATCGTTTTCTTGTCTACATAGGAACCAGTAAACACACCAACTGCAAGATGGTCACTATTCTACTTGCTGATGATATGTATTTTTTGAACCTTAAGCGTGATCACTTTATGGACTTATCAATATATGAGCCAGTAATGAAGAAGGGACTTAATTACTGGTACCAACCTGCTGCGGCAATTTATAATACATTAGATGCATCTTACTGGGCCGATATTGTTACGATTGCAGACATTAAAGACAGAAAATTTATAAATGAAGAACAGGTGCTACAACAACGGTCGAGTTTGTTAGATTTGCTAATTGGTGCCGGAGTTTCTGCTGGGGTCACATTTACTAAACTTATTAAGATAGTTTCGCATCATAAAGAATCGGCAAAGCTTAGTTACTTGTATGCAGCGCGAGCATATCCAACGCTCTACTTTCTTTCATTCAACCAGAGTGTCTGGAGGATTGAGGAAAGTCCTTATTTATTTGGAACGCGTTTTGCAAAAGAATCACATTATGAGAGTTATACTGACCTTAAAGACAAGGTTCCATTTGATGTTCTTAGAGACATTGTGGAAACTTCAGTTATGCGTACTGAATATTTTAAGAAAAAACTTGGAGTCTAAATAATTTGTTTAATTCCTAGTCTAGAGGGTTTAGATTTTATGGTCTTTTTATTCTAAGAAACCACCACATCCAACAAAAAGGTGGATATTTGGGTTTTTCCTAGGTTGATTTTTGTCCAGACTAGAATTACCACTGCTTTTTTTCTTGGTAACAATGGTTTTTACGAGTGTAGTTACTTGAATTGTTAGTTTGTATAAAAAGAGGAGTAGGGTAGCAATCCAAACAGCACCCATTGAGGCAATTGTTATATTTCGTGATTTCCTCATAATTATAGATAGTATAGCAAAGGAATTTTGTAACAAAAAACTATCTGGTGGAAAAAGAAAATCTCTCTCAAAATCACTTTGACCGTCATTATGCTAGACTATATAATACACACATGAAAATCTCCGACACAGTAAAAGAACAACTCGCCTCGGTTTTAGAACACATAAATGATAACGAATACTGTAATTTGTATAAGTATGTGCCGAGTATAAAAAAGGAAGAAATAGGGACGGTTTTTAACACAATTCCTGCTATTACGAAAGAGGTTTTACGTTCCCACTCTGGGAATCTTTCTCATTATCCAGAAAGTAAGGTTCGTTATTTGTCTTCTGAGTTTGACCCAGAGTATGCCAACCGATTATTCCTTTTTCCACAACTGTTAGATGCTCCATGGATGTTATTAAATGAACTACTTAAAAAAAGAGATGCGGTCGTTGCTATTCTCTCAATTCCACTATTCTGGCAGGTTGGTCCTTTTTTTTATAACACATGTAAAAAGAATGGTGTTCCTATGTCAGTAATTTCTCCTCGTAATCTTCCACTCGCACGTCAAGTAATAAAAGAAGTCGAAGCACAAGCAGTAACAGGAACCCCTGAAGCTGCAGACAGTTTGTACGGGTTACTATCTGAAGAAAATATTGGAAACCAGATACATACATGGCATCTTATAGTTCCTTTTGGTGAGAATCCTGAAATCCCAATACTTCCAGGAAATGTGCTTATTGAGTACCATGTATTTCCTGGGGTACCTATAGGGCATACATCTCCGGAGTTATTAAGAGAAAATCCTTACAGTTTTATCCCTTCACCAGAGTACTTTTTTGAGATTGATAATGGCACGTGTTTTATAACAAGCCTTGAATCTCATGCATTACCTTTTATACGGTTAGAAATAGGAAGAAATGCGGAAAAGATAACACGTGAAGGAAAAGAGATTGTTTCAATAAAAGAATATGTCTCCTGAGAAACAAAAAAAAGCAGCTATTGATGTCTTAAAAAAAGTACTTGTAAGTGAACATAGTGGCTTTTATAGAGAAAAATATAGTGCTCACATAGATACGGTGGATGCGATTATCAAAGGAAGTGAAGAGTGGGAAGCACTACCGTTTCTTACTCGTGATGACATACAAAATTCTTTATACAGTGACCGTCTCTACATACCGTTTAATGACGTTAGACTTGTGCGTGCCACGTCAGGGACCTCTGGCCTTGGTATTCTTACTATTCCAAGAGTACGACTCCATCCAGCTCCACTATTCGACAAACAATATCTTCAGCCTGATTCAATCAAACGTGCTGTAACATTTAGTGGAGCACATTGCGTCTACGCCGATAACTTTAGGAAGAGGTTCAATCTTGATTCTATTTATCTTGACCCAGGAGATGTGAACATTTCGTCCCGTCTTTTTAGTATTTATAAACCTGATATTTTGTTTGGATTTCCATATGCAGTGGCATCACTTTTGCCGCATATTAATGATAAAGAATTATTAAAATCAGTCAAAGTGGTATCTCTTTTCGGAGAATGGTGTTCAGAGCTTCAGTGGAAAAATTTTGAAAAGCATTTCCCCAACGCTTTGATAATTTCAGAGTATGCAAGTGTTGAGAGTCAGTCCACGTTGTGTGGACCGTGTTCTGAAATTATTAAAAATAAAGAACGGTTTGTACACCCATTCCCAGATAGTGTATATGCTGAGCTGATAGATCCAGCCACTAATTCAGTTATCACAGAGGAAGGAGTGTCAGGCGAACTGGTTGTCACTGTGTTGCGTAACCCTGCTTTTCCGCTTATTCGGTATAAAACAGGTGACTCCGCTCGTATAATCCGGTCTTCGTGTTCTTGTGGTATAGGTACTTCTGTATAATCTTTGATTTCACTATGCTGTCAGGGTGAAAAACCTCTGAATATTTTACATTAAACTCTACTCCAGTGATATATTGCTGATGCTCTACAAGAACGCGATCTATTTCTGCAAGATTAATTTCTCCTTTTGGAATACGTAAACGGTCAATTGAAATCCTGCCGTCGATGGAGTATAATAGAGCTCTCTTGGAATAAAGAAATGATAAATGCCCAAGAAATAGCGGGGTCGATAGCGCAGGTGCTTCGAGTGGCACCAAGCTATACATATGCACAAGGGGTTATGGATGGAATATATGAACCGCTTACTGTTGAGTACCGTGAGCCAAGTAAAGCTATAGAAAAGAACTTAAGAATCACTCATACTATTAAACAGTAGTAGAGTTGTCTAATAAAGTATAATTATGTTTCTGTCCTCATTCCACAAAATAAAACTTGAAGAAGTTTTAAAATCAGTTCTTGAAAACAAACACTCATCTTTCTATGCAGACCGTTTTTTAGACAGAGCAATACGTCAACCATTAACATTTAAGTCATGGGGGAACATCCCTTTTGCAACTCGAGCCGAGATTACAGCTACACCATTTTGGGAACGAGTATTTGTCCCACGAGCCGAAGTTCCTGTAATTCGACATACATACGGAACAAGCGGAAAGAGAATCTTAATAACTCCGCGTTCAAGTTACGGTGATTATCAGGAGCCATATATAAACACTGGTATGAGTCGACTCATGTGTTTTTTTGCATCTGGTCATAATGAATGCCCACGTGAAAGTATAGACATCCAGGTATGGTTTGGTGATGTTGGTAATCTTGAGATGTCAGCAAAAATTGCAGCAGAAGGAAGAGTTGATAGTCTATCCATTACACCATATACCGCACTTAATTTTGCTAAAGAACTTGAGAAGTACGATGCGGTGAAAAATATCAAGACAGTAATGCTTATTGGGGAACGATGCTCTCCACTACAGCTTAAAAGAATTAATAGTCTATATCCAGACGCAGATGTATATGGAGTCTTTGCAAGTTCGGAGACACGAGAGGTAGTAGCACTTCCTTGTGTACATACTCGAAAATCTGCACCACTTGTACTTGAGCAGGTAAAGGAAATGTACTGTGAAATTATTGATCCAAACACAGGATCAGTCATTAATGAATACGATGTGGTTGGAGAGTTGGTGATTACCACTTTAACTCTTGGGATACCATTTCCACTTATACGGTACCGCACAGGAGACATTGCTAAATATACAAAACGTTCATGTTTGTGCGAGGAGGGAGGTCGTGGGTTTGAGGTTCTTGGAAGATCGACAGTTTTTCCCGTGAGGATGGCTAAAGGAGAATTAACAATAGATGCGGTGGAGAAGGCATTAAATGAGATACCAGATATTAATCCTAGATATTTTGAGGCACATTACTTTGAGATTGATAATAAGGATAAAAGGGTGCTACCTTGTATTCGAATGGTGTTAGTAACAGGTTCTGAAGACGAATCTAAAAATAAAGAATTAGCACAACAGATAGAACTTAAACTTTTTGTGTTTCCAACGTACACATACGCACAAGGAGTGGAAGATGGAATCTATTTACCCATTGAAGTTTCATGCATACGCTCTGTTCCCGAAAGTTCTCCAGGAAAGCAGAGACCATCGGTCGTTGTGCGCCACATTTCCGGATCTCAATCAAATGAAGGGTATTATACTTCGGTGAGCGAAACCCGGTCATTGTAGGGTGTATGAGTAAGTAGTCTAAGATAGTGTTATTAAAATTATTCACTTAAATAGAACTCTGGTGACATTATTAAATTAACCTTTAATCTAGTATCACTGATAAACTCGGCAGCATCTTGTGGCGGTATTTGTGAAATGAGATCATCGTTGTAACTTCGGAAGTGAAAATTTTTAATAGGAGCAAGTCCCCTTTTTTCAGTTAACAAGAGTGGAAAGTCTACGATAGTTTCATTTGATAGAAAGAAAAGAGTGTCAATGTATGAACGTGTTAAAAAAAGTGCATAGAGTGGTATTTCTTGTTTTCGTGATACATTCACTGCAGTAAGTCCCATGTCGTCGATATTGCCAATAAGATGTTCTGACCATGCACTTTTTCCTTTCCATACTGTAACAAGGGAGAAGAGTCTATCCACGTTCTTGTTTCCAAATGTTAGTGTGAGGGTGTCAGGATTAGATGTCTCTAAGAGTAATTTCACTTTTTCTATAAAACCTTCAACTATTCTTGTGTCTAAGAATGATGTAGATGAAATAATATTTTTTTCTAGTGATGCTAGTTCTGTAAGAAGAATATCAGTGTCTTTAGCTGCCACACTAAAAAGTGGAGAATGCATTAAATCATTTTGTATGTAGTGTGAAGTGAGCACTAAACTAGCGTCATGCCCAAAATCTGGGCATAGGTATGGATTAAGTGGTTGGTGTTGATATTTTAGACCTGATTTATTGAGCGTTTCGTAATAATTACCATTAGCTTCTGATAAATCATTAAATAGTAGGTCATTAATTGGGTTTATTCGAATAGTTTCAGAGTCGCTTATGCGGGACGAACTCCACCAGAACATTATGGCAGGAATATCATTTGAGTAACGACAAATGCCGTCATTAAGAAATATTGTTGGCAAACTGCCTATAGATTTAGTTGTTTTAGAAAAAGCGGTGAATTTATTTACCACAGATTGAGCTATAATATTCTTATTTTGCGACAGTATCTCTCTTGGGGTACTTTCTTTATCTTCCACATGTATTTTATCTGTTGGTATATCTTTTGGTTCAATTCGACAAGAAGATGATATTTTTAATAAACATTTAAATCGTCTTTTCTCCTCCTCTCCGCGCTTATTTGCCATCTGGATAGCCAACTTTAATTGTGTAGAGTAAAAATTTACATTAGTTGAGCCGTTAAGAAAGAATAGATCATGATTATCTAACGAGTCTAATACATAGACCATATCTTGTGCATTCTTTTTGTATATATATATGGTTTTAAGTAAACTGAAGTGGTATTTTTTAGCTTCTATGAGTGACGGTTTTGTTGAAAGCTGGACACGTAACATCTCGGTCATTGGCAAAGTTTCAAGAAACTCAATAGGGAACAATATTTTTCGTGTATATTGCTTTGTTTCTTCTGGAAAATATGAAATCGATAAAGAAAGACTTTTTTTAAGGTTTTTTATTGAATGTTCAAGCTCACTGGGGTCACTTCCTTCAAATGCAAACAAAGGTTTTGCTTGGTGTTGTGATATGTAATATTCCAGCTCAGTGGAGCCCGGACCTTTATTTTCAAGTGCAAACAGAGATAGTATAAGCACAGTGAGTAGCAAAATTACTGTAGAGAGCCTCATGGATGGTATCGTACCATATCTTTATTGTAGTTTCAGCACAAGCTTTATTTTACATATGTTTATACTCACCAACCTTTAAACTTATGCAAACCTAAAAGAAGTGGTATTATCTTATGAAAGTGACAATGCTGTAATATACAAAGTGTGTACATATTTGTAACTGTGTTTATAAAAAAAGTATCTTTATTGTATGTATAAAAATATTAAAGTAGTAAATGTTGGTTATTTAATTCTTATTGTACTAGGTGTGTTGTTGGTATTTTCTACTGTTTTTTCTGGGAAGAACAGAGGGGATGGAACTCAATACCTTTCTGAAAATGATCTAAGTTGTGAAGGTTGTAACGTGCTAGTTATAGGGTTTGATGCACTACAGGCAAATCATGTGAGTCACCTTGGATACAAAAAGATAACAACTCCTACGTTGGACACGTTAGCATCTAATGGAGTAAGTTTTTCTCGTAATTTTAGTGTTGCTTCTTGGACAGTCCCATCTTTTATGTCTTATTTTACTTCATTGTATCCGTCTGAGCACGGGGTGGTTAATAAGTTTGTAACATTCACTGAGAATGAAAAAGTTATATCAAACCTCAAAAAGATTTCTCCTCAAGTTTTAACACTAGCAGATGCATTCAAAAGTGCTGGCTACATAACAGGAGGCTTTACAGGGGACGCTGGTGTTAATAGTATTTTTGGGTATGGGCAAGGTTTTGATACATACACGGATGAGACGACATTTGGCTCTATTGAAGGAAGTGCAAGTCACGCCCTTTCATGGCTTGATGAACATCAAGGGGAAAAATTCTTTATGTTTCTACACGGGTATGATGCACACGGGCAATTTAGTGGCGTAGGTCCTGACTACAAACCAACTTTCGCCCATGGAGCTGATGAACAGTATGAAATTACCCCAGAGCGACAAAGGGAACTTAGGGAAAAGGGTCTTAGTGACGGTGATTTGTTGCTAGATAAGGGAGAGGTCAGTGCGTGGAATGCTTGGTACGACAGTAAGATATTTGATGCAGATGCACGGATTGGGGTATTTTTATCAGAACTTGAAAAACGTAACTTACTTGAATCATTGGTGGTGGTTGTAATTTCAGACCATGGGACTGAAATATATGAGCACAGGCGCTTTGATCATGGATATAGCTTGTACAATGAGCTTATACGTGTCCCTCTTGTTATATCAGTTCCTAACCAAGAGAATTCATTTATATCTGATGTTCAGGTCCGTTCCATTGATCTCGCCCCAACACTTTTTGACATCACAGGCATTACTATTAATGATGATTGGAAGAATCAGATTCGTGGCTCAAGCCTTGTCCCAGTACTGACCGGAGAAGAAAAAAATAACCGTCCCGTATTTTCTTCAACTGATTATAGAAATTATACTCATAAGCGTTCTTATATAGATGATGGTAGTTGGAAACTTATTTACACGCTTGAGACAGGTGAATCAGAACTCTACAATCTTAAAGATGATTTAAGTGAGTACAAAGATCTTGCTACAATATTTCCAGATCGGGTTGAGAATATGAAGAATATTTTATTTGAACAGCTCCTACGTACAGGAGAGAATGTTGATGGAAAATGGGAGATAGGGTGCCTCCCTGTTTATAATGATCAGTGTATTTAAGTAATAGAGATATTTTAGAAATACGGCTGGATGGTACCTTCTATAACAGGTTCACTGTTCCTTGTTTGTTGAGTTTTTTCCCACCAAATATCAAGCTTATTTTTTAACTCTTTAGCAACCTCTTCTTCTTTGTTATACACATTACGTAGCTCATTTGGGTCTTCCTTAAGATTGTAGAGCTCATACAAATCTCTAATCGTATCGCGCTGTGTGATAAGATTCCACCAACCATATTGTGCTTCCTGTAGTCTTGCCTTTCTCCAGATAAGCTTCCATTCTTTCGTTCGAATCGCTACATCAAATATTGCATCTTTCTTATCAAGCTCATCAAAAGATGTCAGAGAGTCTTGTATTTTTTGATATACACTTTCTTCATTCTGAATAAATCCATTACTCGTTTGAATTGCATGTTCCCACAGTGGCACACGTACTGAAAAAGTTTCATTGCGGATACTAGAAGTAGATTTTTCAATAAGTGGACGTAGGCTTATTCCTTCAGCTTGATTTAAAGGGGGTTCTTGTATGTAGTCAAGAATTGTAGGAAGAACATCGAAGGAATTAACCAATGAGTCTATCCGTTGCGGTTTTTCTCCTGGGATATAAATAATGAGTGGTGTGTGTATAGTGGCGTCATATATGTCGTAATGGGCATAGTAACCATGCTCTCCCATTTCCTCACCGTGTTCTGAATGAAGTATTACAATAGTATTTTCTGCAATAACACTTCTTTTGAATGCTTTAAAAAACTTACCCAAAAATTCATCTGTGGCACGTATATTGCTGAGATACCCCTCTTTTATATATCTACTGTCTTCATCGGTTAGTGGAGTTATTGTTGTACCAAGTTCATCAAGGGACCATATATTTCCTTCATATATAGTCCTTAAATGATCCCACCAATCTAGTTTATTTTCATCTTTTAGTGGGCCATTGTATTCTTGTTGATATGAAAATGGATAACGTCCATATGGCCAGTGAGCTGTGCCGAGAGTTAACCAGAGAAAGAATTTATCATCTGGGGGATTTTTAATCCAAGAAAGGGGATTGTTCGATAGAGCCCTACCAGACCTAAAATAAGTACGAGACTCGATTGGTGGCACCTGGAATTCTTTATAATATTCGTCAAAGCCCCTGCTAAAGCTTTCACGAAGTGCATATGAAAAGTCAAAAAATTCGGGAGAGGAACCCATTGCCACAGTGTAATATCCACTTGACTGTAATACTTGCGCCAGAGTAATAAACTTATTATTTAAGACAGAATCAAATCGGACTACACCACTGTTTAGGGGCGAGAGTGATGTGTGCAGGGACATTTCAGTTATTGGAGTTAAATACGATGGAGTGATGTAGTCTTCAAACACAATTGATTTCTCAGCCCAGCTATCTATTGAAGGAGTGGGGCTTTCTATTATGTTTTCATTGTACGTGCCAACATAATTCGAACCTAAGCTGTCAATAGAGATAAGAATTATATTGCATTTTTTTTCACACGGGAGTTTGTTAATTGTCGCAAGAAAGTGTAAAGAAAAAAAACACGCGAGTAGAAAACTAAGCACGCATAGTTTATAGATAACTTTTACTGATTGAGGATTTCTACTTATCATCTCGAAATATCTTTTTCTTTTTACCAGTAGAGGCTTTAGTATGAACCAGTGGCACAATTTCAAGAGACATATATATATTTTCTTCGACTCCATCTGCATAAACACGGTCTGGAGCAATACGTAGAGATTTTGATAGAGCCTCTTTTAAAGTGCTTGTGCTTTTATCTGGAGAAATAAGAGAAAGATGTATTGATATCTGTGGTTTAAACACACCGTCTTCATCTACAATTTCTTTGTAATGGACCTCAAAGTCTCCACTATTTAGATAATCACTATGTAGTGAAATAACTCGATCAACCTCTGATAAGTTAAGTTCTCCTTTTCTAAAACGTAGACGGTCTATATCTAACCTACCGTCAATTGAGAGGACTGGTGTTGTTATTCCACATTCACATTCATGACGGATTATTTGTGCTAAATCTCCTGTTCGATATCGTATAAGTGGGAAAGCAACAGGGCGGATTGTTGTTATTACTAGCTCTCCACCGACTCCATTTTCTTTAATAATTTCTTCAGATATTGGGTTAATAATTTCTGTATACACATATTCAGGGACAGGGTGTACGTATTGTTTGTGTTCATTAATTGCAATACTGCATGGGACTGCCACAGATGTTTGTGACTCAATACTCGCGTACTCGGAAACTATTTTTGCGTTTGGGAATAACCTTTGGAATTCATTCCACTGGAATTGAGAACACCATTCACCAAATACTTGTATTGCTTTTACTTTCTTTCGGACGTTTGTCGGTAGATTTTCTGACAAAGCTCCAAGAGCATACACGGGCCCTGCAAGCATGTCTGGCATGTAAAGCGTAATGAGGTGTGCCGCTAATGGAATATCACCAGGGTCAACGTTTATTGAATCGATTCCTGCTAGTCTTCGAAACGATGGACTATAATAAAATTGAGCACCGCTAAATGTAGCAAGGCGGTGTACATTAAGAGAAACAAACAACCTATAGTTTAAAGGCAGTTTATTTCCTTCATGGGACATTGTGCGTGGTACTGGGAGAATACCTGCTCCTGATGTTCCAGAAGTGGGTCGGATTATCTCTACATCTTTTTCGTCAACATATAAGCGTTCGTGCATCGGAAATTTTTGTATCTCCCCACGTGATAAAAATGGTATGTCCTCCCACGCAGTTTCGTCTCCTTCAAGAAATGATTGCACAGATGTTTCTCCGAAGTATTTTTCTCGGTAGAAGTTGCTCTTGGAGCTTTTTGTTACTTCTTTTAGCACTGTAGCTAGTGCCGAGTATGGAAAATTCAAATTATTCATGTCCAATTGTTATATGTCCATCTTGGTCTACAGAGGTATTTGTAGAGATAGCAAAACGAATAAGCGGTATTGTATGGCACTTAAGACTAGTTATGTAGCAACAGTCGTTAATAACTTCAAAGAAATATTCTGGAGAAGGTAGAAAACTTAAAGAATCCTGTTTTGATGAAGGGTTTGTGTACCCGATTGGTATTCCTGGGAAAAGATGGTACTCAATAGATGTGTCGCCACTGAGTTGTGGTATAGTCACTTTTTTATTAAGTGGAGCAACGATGTGCCACAACCGCACTTGTTCCTGTAAACCTTCAGATTTTAAGATATTAAATACATCTTCTGCGACATCTGATGTCGCAACAACCATTTGCGCTTCCGTTTCTTTGATTAATTGCGTAATCAGTGGTGGGTTGCGTGGGGAAAGTACTGATACTGGTACATTCTTTTTCCTACATGTTTTGTAGAACATTGGACCAAGTTGCCATGAGAGCGGTACGGTCATTATAGCAACTCGTGGTGTGTACGCTGCAACTTCATCGGCAACTGTGTCCCATTCCGCATCTATGTTTTGAGCGTATAAAAATAAGTCCTTCCAATTATCTAAATCAAATTCAGATACAAGATATCGAATATCTTTTTCTGGGTAGTGAATTAACTTTTCTTTATGCTTAATTAATTCAGTAGCAGACACCGTTGGTATTTTTTGTAACTCCTCAAGAAACGTTTCTTGAGAGCCCGAAACTATCGGTAAGTCCGCGTACAGGTCGCTTAAAGTGTTCTCTCGGGCGAAATCTAAAACCGTGTGGATATCGTGTATGATTTCTTTACTGATAGGTGTGTGCCAATCTTTTGTGCTCATATTATTTGTTTAGGTGGTGAAATAAACGCACTTTTTTCTCTGCTTTGGTTGGTGTAGGTTCGGTTAGTATGTCAATTATCATTGGGAGAAAGAAGTTTCTTTTTACTCCGTCAGCATACGTGACATGGCTGTTTATGTAAATGTGCTCGGATAAACACTTGGCTATAGTGCTTAAACGTACGTTCTTAGAGACTGGCCTGACACGTATCTTTAAATAAGGACGGGCTATACTGTCTGGATTTTCATCCGCATTTCCTTCAAAATAATGGGCTTCAAAGTCATTTTCTATATATGTACTACATGCAGCGACCCCTTCTTCTATCCAGAGAATCGAAAATTCTCCACTCATAAAACGTATTCTGTCAGCAACAGTTCTCCCAACCATCTCAAAGAGAGGACCACGTCCACATGGACAGTGGTCTTTTTCAATAAGAAACAAATCTCCAGTACGATATCTAATGAGAGGGAATGGTTGTTCTGTGGTGCGCGATGATACTACTAGCTCAGCTGGTTCATGTGGATCTTTTTGTTTTCCTGTATCAGGGTCTATAAATTCACTAAGGAACTTTTTGTCATCAATATGGAACGATATTAGATTATGTTCTTTAGCGTATGAACATGAGATTCCAAAGATTCCAGCAACTTCAGATGAAGAATAGTTCTGGAAGATAAGAGGATTTTTATATAATGCCTTAATGCTATCTCGTTGAGCACGGGAACACCTGTCCCCGTACATCTCCACTGTCTTTATTTCTTCAAGGTATCCTTCATTCCTTAAATACGGTGCGAGTTGGATTACGAGGTGAGGGAATGCCGAAATACTTTCAGCCTTAAATAAAAAAATCATACGTGCTGCATACTTAAAATCATCAACCGTTTCTGGATAGGACATATTCATGAGTATCGCACCCGCGTTTCTTCTGCTTAATTCTGACATGTACCACGCACTCATAAAAGATACTTGTCTTTTGATTCCAGCCTTACTTGGTGCGTCCCCATAATTTCCTGCAGTACGACGTGGAGCAATAATTGGTTTCTTAGAAGATGTTGAGCTTGTGGAACGGATAGCTTCTACTTCGGTTTGTGGAATAAATGTTCTATTCCACACAGACACAGCTGTCATTTCCTCTCTGTTTAGAAAGGGTAGAGTACGCCAACTCAATATGCTGTCGGGAAATGTATTGTTGGTAGTGCTTTGTGCTAAGTGGTTACGATAAAAATCTGAGTACTCACTCTGTAAAACATGTTTTAAGACATTTTGTAGCTCGTCGAGGACAGGTTCGGTGTCAGTTGGTATAGTCAACATAAAGATGTGGCACTTTAAGGAAAGTGATAATACAATGTATTATAGCTTCTATTCACTTAAATTTTAAGTGTAGATATTATAAAGAGATTTTTGACTATTGACGATGGATATAATAAAAAACAAATCAAGAATAGCTGTGTGGTATAGAGATTTCTTTCACATAAACGAGGTAGAAAAATCTGAAACACTTAAGATTGTGGCATGGGCGCTCTTGTTGGGGTGGTTTCTCGAATTTTCTACGTGGTTTAAATTTTCAGATTTTACTATTAATGCTGTCGAGGAGGGTAGACAGCTGTGTTGGCCATTCTTTCAAAGTTGTGGAGATTGGTACTTTTTGACACTAGAACCTATTGGGAACACTCACGTGCTTATGTACGGTATTTTGTTTGGACTTCTTATTACCACCGCATACACATTAATACGTGGTATGTACACCAGGGCACACGTTCTCTTTTTATGTCTCTTCTTGTGGGAAATGACAGTACTACTTATGTCTATGCGACTAGCCGTGAACTATTGGTATTTTCACGTGTTTTATGTAGCACTATTCCTTTTTCCAGTAGGAAAATTAATGTTCTTACGACTAGGTGCGGTGTTTTTATATTTTTTTTCTGGGATTCTAAAACTTGATGATGGTTGGTTAACTGGAAGTTATTTTAAGGCACTTTCTGAAGGCCTTTACTTTATACCTGATACATTAATCCCAGTTGCCACAAATGCTGTTATTTTTATCGAGATAGTGCTTGTTTGGTTCTTGTTGAGCAGTAAAAGAGGATTCCGTATGCCGGTGCTTGTTATATTGTTCATCTTCCATGTGTACTCTGTATTGTTCGTTGGGTATACATACCCGACCATTGCGTTATCAATGGTGCTTGTACTCTTCCTGTCCAACGAAGGTTATGTGTCCTTAATGCAAACATTCAAGAAGAGTGTTACCGGAATAGGTATATTCACTTTCTTTATAATTGTACACTTTATCCCATACACAATTCCTGGAGATTCGCGCATAACAGGGGAAGGGAATAAGTTTGGGATGTATATGTTTGATGCAAATTACCAATGTAATTCAAAAGCAATTTTTCATCAAAAAGATGGACAGGTTACCGAGAGAGAATCCAAGTCTTTTTTCGCAATACAACGTTGTGACCCATACTCTCACCTCTTCTATCTTAAAAATCTCTGCAGTATAGATAGTGATATTGAAAGAGTGGAATGGGCGTTTGATATTTCAGTTAATGGTAGTCCACTACAACGAATTGTTGATGAGGAAAATGCTTGTAATCTCTCATACAGGACACTTTCTCATAATGAGTGGATTAAAATTCCTGGAGTAGACGAAGTGTCAGTAATTGGACCAGTAAGTAAAAATAGCTATCGTCCTATCTAGATTTCGTATTTCGTCCATTTTCTATATCTTAGGATAAGGGTCTCCAAGAGTGATAAGTGTTGCAGTAAGGCGGTCGTTCGATACATCGTATGTGATATATACCGCCTGTCCTTCTCTGATTGAGTTTAAGTTACTTGATACAGAAGCACTTTGTGAGTACACTATCCCGTCCTCTTGTAAGAAAACATTTTTCCCCACATGTGTATCTTCATTAAAATATATCCTTACTTTCTGTGTTTCACTTTGTGCATAGCCAGGCCTATAGACTAAAATAAAATATCTAGCCTCTTTATTAATAGAGTAGATAGTCCCCTTTATTTTACTATTAGAACTATTGGTAGCGGTAACATACTCACTATCACCAGTTCCTTGTGGGTAGCTTATATCCCTGACATTTATCTTTTTTATACCATCATCACCAACAATATCCACATGGTCTCCGGGTCGCATATCTGTGTATGTACCACCGGAAGTATTCCACCATGAGTACGATATGTTATCTTCAGCCTTATAAAACCTCTCTTTAAAATTTGTCGAGTCGTTAAAATAAACATCGACTTTATTAATTGAGCTTAGTCCATATTCGTCAGGGTAATTTAACGTTAATATTTTTTTATCGAAGTTGATTGAATCGATAGTGCCTCGCACACGTTTAGATGTTTCTAGTCGAATCTTTTCTATAGTTAATGGGATAATTTCCTGAGTGACATCTTGGTGAGTGGGTAAAGTAACTGACCCTAGAGTGATCCCTAGTGCAAAACCTATAAACATAATTACAATTTTTTTCATAAGCTATAAATTACTTAGTTCTGGACATGTTCTCCTAAAATGTTCTCAAACCGTAAATAAATTGCCACGAATTTATCATTCTCGACTTTATATTTTAAATATATCTTTGAACCCACTGGTATGTCAGTTATTGACTTCATCTGTATGTAGCTACTATTATATTCTACTCCCCAATTTCTCAAGAACCCTACCTCATCAACGATAGTTTCTTTGTTAAAGTTGATTCTTATTTTGTAGATATCATCGGTATATCCAGTAGTGTGGGAGATAATAAGAAAGTTATTTATTATATCTAATGAGTCGACCGTTCCTTTTAGTTCTAATACACTCGTTCCTTGAGTGCTGGCAGGGGTCTTACTGCTTGTCATATAAAAAAATAATACGTAGCCAAACAGAAATGGTACAGTAAAGGCTAGTACCCCTAGAGCAATTTTTTTCCACACAGTAGTACTTATTTCTATATTATAATCGGAGTCCTCCATAACGTTTCTTTATTGTATACCACAATAGTAAGTATGCTAAAATAAAGTACTTGATAATCTTTTAACAATCAGTATTCAGCCTTATGGAGCATGAGATACGTCACAAACACACACCGGGTGTAGCCAGCAATGTGAGCTTTATTTTTTTATGTTTGATGGCATTTTTGTTGCCCATTTTTACATTACCCTGGTTAGGCATATCGATTGACACAGCAAAAAATTTCGCTTTTGTCTTTTCTGTAATAGCCCTGGTGGTTGTATCTTTAGTTTTTGGTTTCAGATATAGAAAAGATATTTTGATACCAGGAGGAGTACTATTTTTGACATGGGTACTCACCATAAGCACTCTTGTTGTGTCGACTATGTTATCTTCAGTTCCAACAGTTTCATTAACGGGACTGGGGTACGAGGCTGGAACCACAACGGTACTTGTTTTGTTTTTTGTTCTTCTTTTAATTTCCTCAATTATCTTACAGAAAAAGGGAAGACTCCTTATTCTTTACATGTTAATAGTCACTTCTTCATTTATTGTATTTTTATTTGAATTAATAAATATACTAGGAGGTGGTTCTTTATTATCAGAAACAGAGACCTTGATAGGGAACTCATTCAATCTGGCGATTTTTGCTGGGTTTGTTGTGGTACTTACCCTTACGATTGTCACGAACCCATTGTTTGGTAAAATACTACGTCTTTTTTCTTCGGCTGTGCTTGCTCTTGCGCTTATTATACTTGCCTTACTTTCGTTCAAATTAACTTGGGTTACCGTAGCTGTTTTTTCTTTTATCGCTCTTTTTTCACATAAATTTATAGTATTAAGTTCTACTAAAACAAGTGTTATAGGGAGTCTTTCAAAAACCGCAACTCTTGTATTGGTGATTGCAGTTTTTTTTATTAGCTTTGGTGGGACAGTTACTAACATCACGAGTAAGGTCTTTAATATTTCACCAGTAACAGACATACGACCGACGTGGGTTCAGACATATACCATCTTAAGTAATACATCTATCAAGGACACAAAAAGCTCTTTATTTGGAAGTGGGCCAAACACTTTTTCTTATCAGTGGGATAGGTATAAACCCATATCTAGTAACAGTAGTCCTTTTTGGAGAGTTACCCCCGAGATGGGCTGGGGGTTCTTACCAACACTTGTTGTGACTACTGGGTTACTTGGCATATTTGTTTTAGCAACTTTCATATACGTATTGTTTTCCAATGGACTACGCACACTTTTTGTTCAGATGCGCAACAATGAGGATTCATATTTTCTAGCATCAGCCATATTATGTTCACTTTATGGGTGGTTGTGGGCTCTGTTGTACCCAATTAATGTCGTTATACTTATGCTTATTGCAGTCACTAACGGTGGGTTACTCGCATTACTTATACAAAGAAATAAGATACCAACTTTTCCACTGGGGAGGATATTTGAATTTAGGAGACTGTTTATGATGTTTGTGGTAGTTTCTGTTTTGTGTGGTGTGTGGGGGCTGTACAAAGTTGCTAATAGGTTTGTTTCAATTGTATATTATGAAAAGACACTTGTATCTGCAAATCAAGCTGGAGGGGTTTCAAATGCAGAGAAATACGCACTAAAAGCACTGGAGTATTCTAACCAAGCTTCTTTTTACCGGACTCTATCTGAAATACAACAAGAACAAATGAGGGTGTTACTTTCTCAAAGGGGAGAACTTTCTTCTAAAGAACTACAGAAGAATTTCGAAGAACTTGAACTCAAGTCAAGGGAGAATGCTCGTAGGGCAACACAGCTAGATAAGGAGAATTACTTAAATTGGGTTGTGTTCGGGAACCACTACTTTAATTTAGTGTATTTTTCTATTCCTGAAGCTCACACTGAGGGGGATTTAAATTATGAAATAGCTGCAAAACTAAATCCAAACAATCCAGTTATTCCATTTCTCCGTGCACGTTTGGCACTTTCTGGAAAAGATATACCCAAAGCAGTCTCTTTTCTAGAGAGGGCAGTCTTATTAAAACCGGATTATGTTGAGGCTCGTACACTTCTCTCCCAACTTAGAACGTAGCTAGATACTAGCAGTATTACATTTGAAAATAGTGTACAGTAAATGTAAACAATATGAATAAAATAAATAAAAAGACCGTTATTAAAAAAGAAATCAAAAAAAGAAGGTAAAAAAACCTTCTGACTTATCACCATTTCCAAAATCAACATATGAGCGAAATGCCATAATCTACAAAACACTCAGTAACCCAAAGCGATTAGAGATTTTAAATACCATCAAGAATAGGGAATTAACAGCTGGAGAACTTATGGAGGTGCTCCAAGTTCGTAAAGCAAACCTATCACAACATCTAACTATTCTTCGTAATCATCGTTTGGTAAAAACTCGACGACAAGGAACAAACATCTACTACAGTATCATGGACCCACGTATAGTTGAGCCCTGTAAAATTTTACACGAGTTTTGGGGAGGAAAATCTAAAAGTTAGAACCTATTCAGAAATTTGTCAGTTAAGGTCTAAATGTAATTGTTATCAACAAAATATGCTTTGTTGAAGGGAGTCTTGTTGATATAATAGTTTCATAGGTTCGCAACTATGAAACTAATAGAAGAACAAAGTGAAGTAAAAATAAGCAGAAGACAT
>JABMNX010000034.1 GCA_013204405.1 Candidatus Kaiserbacteria bacterium
AAAAAACCTGAAGAAAAACCACATATAGAACGGAAAAATATTATTCCACAAAGCATTAGTGCTGAGATGAAACAGTCATATCTTGACTACGCAATGACGGTAATTACCTCACGTGCACTCCCTGACGTGCGCGATGGATTGAAACCAGTACATCGTCGAATTCTTTTTACGATGCATCAGATGGGACTTTCTTCTTCAGCACGATTCCGAAAATCAGCAGCAGTTGTCGGAGACGTGATGGGAAAATATCATCCACATGGTGATTCTGCAATTTACGATGCTATGGCTAAAATGGCACAAGATTTTACGTACCGATACCCGTTAGTCATTGGACAAGGAAACTTTGGTTCAGTAGACGGAGATGCTCCAGCTGCAATGCGATATACAGAAGCAAAGATGGCAAAACTCTCTGGAGAGCTTTTGCGTGATTTAGAAAAAGACACAGTAGAGTGGCGTGGCAACTATGACAACACACGCAAAGAACCAATCGTTCTCCCTTCTGCAGCTCCGGGGCTTTTGTTAAACGGCCCCCTTGGTATTGCGGTTGGAATGGCAACCAATATCCCACCACACAACCTTACTGAAGTTTCAGAAGCGACTATACATCTCATCGATAACCCAAAAGCGACCACAGAAGATTTAATGGGATTTGTTAAAGGTCCTGATTTTCCAAGTGGTTGTGTTGCATATAATGAAAAAGATATTCATCACGCCTATACTCATGGAAGAGGGGGGGTGGTTATCCGTGGTGTTGCGGAGGTGGCTGAAGACTCAAAAGGTAATTTTCAAATTATTATTACATCAATTCCATACCGGGTAAATAAGTCAGATTTTATTATAAAAATTGCAGACCTTGTACGTGATAAGAAGTTAGAGGGGATTAAGGGGTTGCGGGACGAATCAACAAAAGATACACGTGTGGTTATAGATTTAAAGGGAACTGCACACCCACAGACTGTACTTAACTATCTCTATAAACATACTCAGCTTGAGGATACGTTTCACTACAACATGGTAGCGATTGTTGAAGGTATCCCACAAACACTCTCTTTAAAGGACATTCTTGTTGCATTTATTGCGCACAGAAAAGAGGTAGTTACACGTAGGACACAGTTTGAACTTAGGAGAGCAGAAGCTCGAGAACATATTCTTCTTGGCCTCAAAAAAGCACTTGACCACATTGATGCAATTATTAAAACTATTAAAAAATCAAAAGATGCCCCCGCTGCTCATGAGGCACTTAAAAAGGAGTTTAAGTTCTCAGATCTTCAAGCTACCGCAATCCTTGAAATGCGACTCCAGAAACTTGCCGGGCTCGAGCGTAAGAAAATTGAAGATGAACTAAAGGCAGTACAGGTGCTGATTAAAGAACTTAAAGAACTTCTCAGTAGCGACAAAAAGATATTGAGTGTAATCAAAGAAGAACTTCGAGACCTTATTAAGACGTATGGTGATGACAGACGTACAAAGATAGTGAAGCATGGAGCAAAGGAGTTTAAAGCAGAGGATTTAATTGCCGACGAGGAAAGCATGCTCGTCTTTACTAAGGGTGGTTATATCAAACGCACCAATCCAAGTGAATACAAACGTCAAAGACGTGGAGGGGTTGGTGTTGTTGATTTAAATACAAAAGAGGAAGATATTGTAACCAAGTTCCTCACCACAAATACCCACAGTGAACTTCTATTCTTTACTGACAAAGGAAAAGTGTACCAAATAAAAATGTTTGATATCCCCGAAGGAAAACGTGCAACTCGTGGAAAATCAATTATGAACTTCCTGTCTATTTCTCAAGAAGAACATGTTACTTCTATCCTTGCTATGTCAAAGGAGACAAAGAAGAGTGCACTTTCATTAATGATGGTGACTAAAAATGGTATTGCCAAGAAAGTATCGGCCGAGAATTTCCATGATGTACGAAGGAGTGGATTAATAGCAATAACTCTTAATGGAGACGACGAACTTATCTCAGCTTCGTTTGTAAAGAAAGGAGAGAATGCATCCATTGTGACGCGTTTAGGTCAATCAATTAGATTTAAAGAATCAGACATTAGAGAAATGGGGCGTGGAGCTGCGGGAGTGAAGGCAATAAAACTCAGCAAGGGTGACGTTGTAATTGGTGCAGAAGTTGTTGACTCTGAATACAAGAATCCAGAGCTCCTTGTACTTTCAGCTGCTGGATATGGAAAGAAAACATCACTCAAAGAATACAAGATACAAAATCGAGGTGGATCAGGTATTAAAACAGCAAAAGT
>JABMNX010000035.1 GCA_013204405.1 Candidatus Kaiserbacteria bacterium
TATTCTATCCTCAACATCAATAAATTGCGGTACTTGGTATCGCATACCTTTATTATACTGTATTTAATACGTTATTTAAGTAAGCTATACACTTCTTTACGCAAGTGACTTACTCAATAGGTTCTCGGTAAGGATCAATTGGATAATTTTTTGTTGGACTAATCTTGATTTCTTTGCTTTGCTGCTTTACAACTGACTCGAGCTTGTTGTGGATTGCTACAGGCGGTAGTGTCTTTGGTTGGACTGGATGGATTGAAGCATCTGTGGGTATTGGATTGGGGGTAATGGTGTGACTTACTTCGGTATTTGATGACGGTGAGGCTGTTGACTCTTTTAGTGTATTTCGTATCGAGAGGAATATATCTTTTCCAACATCACGTGCTAATTGCCCTGCCTGCTCACTCGATATGTTTAGTTCTTTTTTTAGGTTTTCTTCATACTTCCCTGCCTGTTCTACCCCAAGGAGCACCATATAAGTTTCGTTTTCAAGAATTTGTCCTTGGTCGAGGTGAAGTCGATATTTTTGTGCTATTTCGCGGAGTTTTTCAGCAACTTCAGTGGAGGTAATTGCTTCCTGTAGTTTTGGGGGGAGTTTTGCAAATCGCTCCTGTATCATGAGATGGACATTTGTTTTTTCCATATTATTTTAGGTTAGCGATAAGGTTTTTAATGTTTACAGTCTTACTATTTTTTCGTAAAAGTTCTCGCATAGCATCCGCATCACTTTCTAAAGATTCCTTTACGTCCACTTCATTTACTACCTCGACTTCTTTTGGCTTTTCAGCTAGTGAGAAAATAGTATGAGTGAGCTCTCTAGTTAAGTTGTCCGCCTGCTCTTTTTCCATACCGAGCACCTCCATAAGGTCATCAGCAAATGTGTTAGGGTCTTCAACTCCCAAAAGAACAAGCCCAACTTCGTTTAAAAGCATGTCAGTATTGGAGGGGTTTAGTGAGTATTTTTCAGCAAGACGAGTAACTTCTCGTGCGGTGTTTGGAGACGTAAGCAGGTCCTTTGTGTTTTGAGGAAGTGCGTTATATAGTTTTTCTAATTCTTGTTCTGTTGGCATAGTCTATATTATTAGCTTTTTTTCTCTTTGTTAAATTCTTGCTTAGCCTCTTTTGCTTTTCGTTCTTTGTTTTGTAGGTCGTTTTTTGTCTCTTCCTGGTCTGAACGTGTTTCTCGTAGTTTTCTCTTTGTCTCTAATTGCTCTGCTTCCAAATCTTTAATAGTTTTTTCAACCCTGTCCGACCTGGCAGTATCATTTTTAGCTATTGATTTTCGCTCATCCTCCGCGTGTTTTAATTTAAGAGTGACATCATCGATATTACTTTGGATTTCGTTTAGTCTTTTTTGTGACTCCCTATTAAAGGTTTTAAGCGCCTCACTCGTTGCGGTGCTTCCTCTGTTAGTTTCAGCGTGTTTTCTCATTTCTTTAGCTACCTTCATGTTTGCATCGTATATTGATGGTGAGATTACTTGGTCTATTACAAAGTCAGCGGACTTAATTGTACCCCGTGTGACTCGTGCTGCTGTGCTATTTTCCAAGAAGTTACTCATTCTTGCACGTCTGTTCTCACGTATTTTCTTTGTATTTTTAATCTCCGATTCAGCAGCTGCCAGTCCTTTAAATCCACTTAGGGCAGGATCCTTTCTAGCCCTATCCAGGTTTTTTTCTAGTTTTGCAGCGTCTAGTTTACCCAAGACACTATTAACGGCGCCACCTACACTATCGCCCATAACATTTGCAACTGTTTGTGCGACACCGGTTTCAAGGTTTTTAGCATATTCTTCCCTTAATTCATTTTTTCTTTTTTCTTTGTCCTTTTTATCTAGGGTTCCTTTATCTATTTCCGACTTAGTCATAGCTTCAATAGCATCCTCCCCTGTTTTATGTCGCCGTTCTTCCATTTTCTTCAAAGTAGCTTGGTAACCTCCTTCTTGAGGTTTTCCTACAAAGTTAGCTGCACCTGAAATATTTCCAAGGGGTTTTCGCGCGTCAAAGCTTGATTTTGCAGTACCCTGTAATCCACGAAGCAAAGCCCCGCCAACTTTTGGTGAACGGAGTGCCATTCTTCCAGCAAAATTAGATTCTGATGCAAATTTTGCACCCCGTCCGACAGTTGCTCGTCCAAACGCACCAGCTAGACCAAATGGAAGTCGCAAAGCAGTCCGTGTTCCAAACTTACCAAGATTCTTCCCTACTTTTGTAAGTCCCTCAGACCCTTTTATAGAAAGCTCATTAGCTATCATGATTGAAGCAAGCATGAGTGATATCAGAATAATAAAATTAAGCATCATACCAATACTTGCCGACCGTTCTTGCGGGTTAGGAGAGAATGAATCAAGTAATCCAGCATCCTTACCAACAAAAGTTGCGGTAATGTCCGGGATAATATTTGCTATAACCCAGAACAACATCAAGAGTACGGGAGCAAAAATGGCGTATTGCCACAGTTTACTCCACCATTTGTCTGTCCATTTCTGTGTGTTTGGTACCACAAATGCAGCAAATGCAAGTGGCGAGAGTATAGCAAGTAGAATAAAGCCAACAGCTCGAGTGATGAGCATGATTGCTGCGAATATAAAAACAAACGCTGTAATCATTAAGAAAATTGAGGTAAATATTGAGTACAAAAACATAAGACCAAACCCACCAGACGGTGAGTAGTTGAGTTCATTTAATGTTTTAAGTACATTATCTGTTTCCCATATACTCGTTACTCCGAGGTGTTGCATAAACGTGTTTGCAATTCCATTACTCCCGTCACTGTCCGATACAGAGGCCCCTTGGTAGAATTGGAGTGCAAAGATATTTGAAGAGTCAATTACAAATTTAGTAAAGAAAAGACTAAAATTGATTATAAGCGCAACTATAATGAGTCGTGCCAGTAGTTTTTTATACCCGTAATTTGTTGCACCAAGAATTGTTGATATAGCGATCGTTAAGAGTCCAAATATAAAAAATATATTTGCGAGGTCTCGAAGCGTTCCCCACGCAGAGTCTATACCCTCTATTGCTGTGAAGTGAGTTCCAAACTTTAAAACAGTTTCAAGAACAGTGAAGTTGAGAAGTTGTCCTGCAATGTACACAAAGAAACTAGAAATAAAAATTGGCAACAGGGCGATGTTTTCCATGAGGGCATTTATGTTGTTTTCAAAAACATCTGCCCATGTATGGGATGACCTGATTATTCCATCTTTACCTCTCGCGAGTCCTTTTTTAGCCAAGTCTGCATCTGACTGTTTTTGTACTGGCGTCGTGGTTTCTTGAGCCAGTGCTTTTGTAGTATATATTTCTAGAGAAATAGACTGGGAATCTACACCAAACGATAGTGGAGTGTAGAGGAAGGTTAGTATAAGACTGATGAGAATAAATTTCTTCATAAGTTATTGAGTTTGAGCGTCTGCCCTCTTGGGAAATTCACCACACGTAGCTAAGTTTAAGTTAGTTGTTACATTCATCGCTTCAGTAATATCTTGAATATCCTCCTTTTGCTGTTGAGCAATTACGAAATCTGGCTGCGAGTGGATAGTCTTGTTTTTTATAAGTGGATCAAGTTCATTCTCCATAACCCGTTCAACCCCAAACTGCGATGTTGCATTTTGGAGATTTTCTTTGATAACAAGTAGCCGTGATATATTGTTTTGAGCTTGTTCAATCTCATTTGTTAATAGAGTCTGAAGTGGAGTAAGACTTGCAGTAATTGTTGACGTTGCTGAATTCATCCTCTCTGTTGCAGTAGCACGTTCGTCGAGTGTTAATGTTGGACTTTGGGTTGTTGATAGTTTGTCTGCATAACACTGTGACAGTGATTCAAGAAGGCTTTCTGATGCATTAAGTCGCGCTACAGAGACGTTTTTCGCACTGATGTATTGGTTTTCAGTGCTAATAGAGCCATCAACTACGGTTAACCCATAACTACGAAACTCCGTTTCAGAGTTTTGTGCGGAACTTTCTACAAGTTGGTCAACGTATGATGGTTGACTAAAGCTGTTACGACTAAGTCCTGAGAATCCATTCTTAGAACCCCCAAGGACTTGGTTGGCTAATTGTCCAAGAAGTGCTCCAATAATCTCATTAATTTCATCAGCAAGTTCAAGTTGTCGAAAACCAGAACCAATAACTTGACTTAATTGTTCATTAATAACAACTCCTGGGGTTGCTATTCTACAATTGAATCTACCTACTGATATATTAGCGCTGTTGTTAGGGTCTTGTGTCCCACCAGAATCACATACTTCGTATGACTTGAAACCACGCCCCCAATCAAGAATACTTTGTTGACTAGCTTGGGCGCTCGTAACTGATTTTCGTGCTGCTTGGCGAGACCCTAAAAAAGAACCGTATGCATTGTTGTGTGGGTTTATTGAGAGCTCAAACCATGAGTCCCACGCATTCCCTGAACTAAAGTCTCCAAATGAATCTTGTACATTCTGAATTGCACCAGTGAGAGTACAAGAGACTCTGTCTCTTGTAGAAGCGTAATAATCAAGAGCAAGATTGATGCGGATATTTATTTGGAATGGACTACATAAGAAAGCAAGTTCCGAACCCTCGATGTATGTTCCGAGTACTTGGTCTCCTACGTCAAGTAAAAATCCCTCAAGATCAGTGATGAATGCTGGGTCGCCCTCAAAACCACTGTTAATCCAATTTACAATACTTCGTGTTAAGCTCGATATAAGCACCTCACGAATCACTGTTGTAAGTCCGTCGAGTACACAATCTTTATTTTTTATCGCACCCGTATTTGAAGTGACGGGAGAGTCATTAACTGGAACTACTAACCCGACAATACTTGCACCTACCCCTAAAATACCTTCTATGTATCCTCCTGCAAGACATCCGAGTGAACCCGCAGCACCTGAGATTGTGGAGCTACCACGGTTTCCATCATCAGGTATGGCGTATGCAGTGGGAACAAAAATCCCAAAACTAAGTGGAGTTATAATTACTACTATAAGCGCGAGAGCAATGGTGTTTTTAGTAAAAAAATTCATTATGATGTGACGCCTTTAGCGAGTAAATATGTTTTTAGTCGCTCGACCGATGCTTTGATAAGGTCTTCTCCTTTCGTATATCCATTTACCGCAACAAGAGCTGTGAGAGGATCATCTTCTACATGAATCATTGTATCAAGAACTCCAGAAAAAAAACTAAAAGCATTGAGTATATCTACATGTATTTCCACAGCTTCTATTGGAACAGAGACAAGTAGCATGTTTGATATGGTGTCTTCATACGCACTTTTTGCAAACTCTAATTTTGTAAATCCGTTTTTATCCCCCCCATCAACAATTTGTGCAAATGTAATGAGCTCGTCTTCAGTGACAGAAAATAATGGAACCCATGCTTCATTAAGCGCGGTTCGGTATGTACGTGCACGGACCTTTGAGTCTTGTTGTTCTTGAGTATCAATAACAACATCATCTTCTGTATACGTTTTATATAAAATAGTTGGGAGACTACTTTCAACAAGCCCTGCCACAAAATTTTCTTCAATATTTGTTCCTAGGTAGCGTCGTTTTTTTAAGTCGATATACCCTTCGAATAATTGAAACGCTAATTTTTCAGTACCAGGGAGTTCATCTATCTTACTTCGGTCAATTCCTCCAGATGATTTTATTTCGTCACTATTCTCCTCCCCGTCTAAGATTCCATCTCCGTCAGTATCGGGGTTTTGCGGGTCAGTTCCAAATAGTATTTCCTCCCAGTCTTTAAGTCCGTCAGAGTCAGAGTCGATTGCTACTGTCTTAGTAACTATTTTTTTTAGGTCGTCATTTACCTGTAAATTTTTTACTGTAGATTTATTACCCGTATTGCCTGTAAAGAAAAAGGCACCGCCAATAAGCAGTGTCCCAATGACTACGGCGATAAGTACAACGTTTTTCTTTAAGAAACGCCCCTCCATGCCCTTAGTATAGCAGTGTTTAGCGGTATGTTCCTAGAACGGAAGTGTGAATAGAGAGCCAGGTTCAAATTTATCAAAATAAACACCCCGCACTCGAAGATACTGAGCAAGGTTTAGGTAAGCATTGATGTATTGAGGAGGTACTTTGTTGTAAGCAGTTAACGCCTCTTCAGTTATTTTACTTTCTGAAAGTGTCCTTAGTGCATCGCCGACAACTTGATGTACAGACATAAAATCTTTATGGAACAGAGAAATAGAGGAGGGTGTTTCAATAGATAATAATTTGTTTGATATATTTATATACCGTTTACTAAGAGAGAGTAGTTCGTTACGAGCGTTTTGGTCCTCAGGTTTAGTAACAAATGCGCTGAGAATACTGACTTCATCAAGTGTCTCTGGTAAGTATGTATCACTTATCTTTCCCACCTCATTTCCATATTTTTTAAGTTCAGCACGTTCAATATTAGAGACTGGTATAGTTATTTCATCTGTTGTTGACGTATCTTTTTGTAAAAATGTAGCCAATGATATTTTTTCTATTGAATGGAGCGTGTCTTCTGTGTTAGCGATATCTACTGATTGATAGAGAGGTAGTTTTTCGTTAGACCCTGATACAAAAAGAGAGGAAGATATGTTTTTAGTAGTACCCTGGGTTCCTTTGTTTTTTTTATTAAACGAAGGAATGAAAAGTAAAAAGAATACTAAAATAATTACAAAGGTAATTAAGGCACTTAGGCGTATAATAGGTAGTTTCATATGGCTAGTATACCATTTACAGTGATATACTAAATCTATGATTAGAAGTGAACTTACTAGCGAGATTCAAAAATTATTTGTGGCGATACTATTGTTTGTAATTGTATTTATATCTTTCCCGGTTGATGTACAAGCTATTACCAAACCGTTTGGCGGGAGGACACTGACAGCTATTAGTTGTAGAAATGCGGTTATCTATACCATTATCGGACCACCTGTTGGGGGTAGTTATATCTGGGGACCGTTTACACGGACATTTCTCTATGGACCACCCTCAGTTGGACGGTGGAACCTTGGTACAGCTGGACCACCAAGCATCTGTGTTGTGTCTATTAATCCTCCTATATTTTTCTTTGGACTTACTATGATTATGCTCGGCACAAGCGGAGGTATCTAGATTTCTATAGACTTTTGAGTGTAAATTGTCTTGATACTAGTCTAGGTGGTAAGTGATTTCTTTCCATGTTTTAAGTGGTATATCTTCAGCACGTATTTTTAGGTCTATAGAAAGCTTTTCAAATATCTGGGAGAGCTCTTTCCTATCTTTGATTTTTTCGAGGTTGTTAAGCACTTGTTTCCGTTTACTCGAGAACCCAGTTTTTATGGCTGTAAAGAAGGTTTCTTCTGATATATTTTTGAAGAAATCTCGCGAAATATCCGTAATTAAAAGGATTGCAGAGTCAACCTTTGGGGACGGTCGGAATGCTCCAGGTTTAATAGTTCCAATATATTGTGGTGTTCCATATGCCTTAACACTTAATGACAATATACTTTCTTTGGTTTCCCGTGCGATACGTTCAGCAATTTCTTTCTGCACGATAAGGACAACTGTGTTTGGTTGGATAGTGTTTGTTAAAAGAGTACGAATAAGAATCCCAGTTATGTAATAGGGAATATTTGCAACAACTTTATATGAGCCATTAGTTATAGGAAATGTGCTGAAATCGCATTTTAAAATGTCATCATGAAAAAGTTCAAGTTTTTTATTTTTTATATCCTCTTTAAATGTTTCTTTTAGTTTTTCTACTAGTTCCCAATCTTTTTCAATTGCTATGACTTTTTTTGCGCACATAAGAAGTTCTTTTGTAAGTGCGCCATTTCCAGGGCCAATTTCGAGAACGATATCGTTCTTTGTTATACGAGCAGCTGCTACAGTTTTTTCAATTGTGTGTGGAGCAATGAGAAAATATTGACCGAGTGATTTTTTCGCAATCATATATTGTTTTTTATTCTATTATAAGCAAGTCTCCTCGTTTTTGAAACGCTTCCCCCTCAGTTTCAATATACTCATCAGGAATATCACTAATAAAATCAGACGGAAGACGAACTTCTCGTGAACCAAAAATCATTCGTGTTGATGCAAACGTTAAGAACACTTTTTTACGTGCACGGGTGAGTGCCACATAAAACAATCTCCTCTCCTCTTCACTGTCTCTGTCATCGTTTGAGTGTTGTGGAAATAAATCTTCTTCAAGCCCAGATACAAATACGTAATCAAATTCCAAACCTTTGGAAGCGTGTACCGTCATAAGCTTTACTGCGTCAGTTTCTTTTTCTAGAGAATCCTGATCAGTTGCGAGCGCAGCATCCTCAAGTAATTTTTCCATTCCCTCCTGAGGAGAGAAATTATCGTACTTTGTTGCTAGCGTCACAAGTTCGTACACGTTTTGTAGCCGCTCTAGGTTCTCCTCTTTGTGGCTGTCTTTTCCGCTTTTGAGGAGAGTTTCCAGTCCACTTTCCTTTAATATGTACTTCACTGTTTCTGACGGTTTGTGTGCGACACCATACTCACGAATATGGACAAGAAGGGTTTTAAAATCGTCGACCCGTTTTTTCATTACAGGAGAAAGTTCATGGTCACGTTTTTCAATCATCCGAAGTAGTGTTACCTTCCCTATTCCACGAGGTGGAACATCGATAATACGTTTAATATCGGCGGTATTTTCAGGATTATATGCCGCTCTCATAAACGAGAGAATATCTTTAACTTCTTTTCGTTCAAAGAAACGAGTCCCAAGAACTTGGTATGGAATATCTTCGTATAAAAACACTTCCTCTAAAATTCGTGATTGAAAGTTTGTTCGGTACAGCACCGCGATTTCTTTGTGTGCCACACCATTTTTAACAAGCCTCTCTACTTCTTGTGTGATGTAGTGTGCTTCAGCTTCTTCATCATATCCACTAGATACAACAATTTTCTCTCCACTACTTTGTTTTGTGAAAAGTTTTTTTTCAACACGGTTTTTATTTTTTTCTATAATAGCATTTGATGCTCCAAGAATATTTTGTGTTGAGCGATAGTTTTCTTCAAGTAGTACTGTGGTTGTGTTTGGGTACGTGGTTTCGAAGTCGAGTAAGTTTTGGATATCTGCTCCACGCCAACTATAGATATTTTGGTCTATGTCCCCCACTACGCATATATTTTTAGAAGTTCCAGCGAGAAGTTCAGATATTCTATATTGAACTTTGTTTGTATCTTGGTATTCATCAATTAGAATATATTTCCATGTGTTGTTATATTTGTTTCGCACATCATCGTTATGTTCAAGTAAGACCATCATTTTTAAAAGGAGGTCGTCAAAGTCGAGTGAGCATTCTTTTTTAAGTATATCTTCATATCTTTCCCACACCTGTGAAACCACTCGCTTCATAAAATCGTTTCCTGCATTCTCTTGGTAAGATGGTAGAGAAATACCATCGCCTTTTGCACGAGAAATAAGGCCAAGGACCTTACGAGGTTCGAATTGTTTTTGGTCAACATCACTTTTTTTCATTGCCTCTTTTATTGCGCGTATGGAGTCACTCCGGTCGAAGATGCTGAAGTGTCGTTTTAAACCTAGTAACGTCGCATTCTCTTTTATAATATGCACCCCGAGCGCATGAAATGTTGAAACAAAAGGAGTTGGTGCACGGAGAGAAGATTGGGAGATAGGAAGATTAAGGTCTCTATCGCTTCGTATAAGTTCTAAAATACGCTCCCGCATTTCCTTTGCTGATTTGTTTGTAAAGGTGACAGCAAGTATTTCTTCCGGCAGTACCCCGTCTTTTAACAAGTGAAGCACGCGATGTGCTAGGACACGTGTCTTTCCAGCCCCAGCACCAGCAATGATAAGTAGAGGACCGTCTTTATGCAGTACTGCTGTGCGTTGATTTTCGTTTAAATCATCTAAGTAGTTCACTAAAAAACTATAGCACAGTATGGATGTAAAGTGTCCTAAAGTGGCTCTATATAAGGCTCTTACGGCCTACCTAGGCACATGTGTATTTCTCGTTGACTTTTAATGGGGAGGAGTTATAGTTGGTTGGTACTGGTAAGGAGGTTATTCTTGTGGCTCAGTAGAGCCATTAAGGATTTACATTACGGACTGCCTCGAGGGGCCTTCTCATAACATTTAGCTTATAAACTCAAATCAACAGGATTCCGACCCCTTATATAATAGGGAAAAAGGGCGGATGACAAAAAAAATACGCACACGGCTCAATTCCGTTTCTCTGTCGTTGACATATGTTGCGGTCACTGTGCTGTTGATTATAAGTCCCGCACCTGCACACGCGGGGCTTGTTTCATTTATTACTTCTCTTTTGTATACAACCAATGAGATTTCAGAGCAGGGATATAATTCACAAACAGCACTTGTATTAAAAGCAGCACGTAACGTTGACCCTAATCCATCAAAAGGTGGTGGTGATATTACTGTTGTAGACGACTCAGCTCTTCTTTCAGAGATTGGGCCAGCCGGGACTCTTGCTGATATTGAAGAACGTCCACAACACGGAGGACGCATTAGTATTTATGTTGTTCGTGAGGGGGATTCTCTTTCACAGATTGCTAAAATGTTTGGAGTGTCAACTAACACTATTATTTGGGGTAATGATATAAAACGCGGTTCACTTATTAAAGAAGGTCAGACATTAGTGATTCTACCTGTTTCTGGAGTGCAGCACACAGTCCAGAAAGGAGACACACTTAAGGGTATTGCTAAAAAATATAAAGGAGATTTTGAGGAGATTCTACAATTTAATGGTTTTTCTGAAAACACAGTACTTGCTGTTGGCGACATTATAACAGTTCCTGCTGGTGAGATTGCAGCACCGGTTTATAGTGGTAGTACAAAAGTTGTGAGTGGTTCAGGAGGTCCGTCATACTCTGGATATTATATTCGTCCGATTGTAGGAGGACGAAAGTCACAGGGGCTTCATGGATATAATGGAGTTGACCTCGCTGCATCAAGCGGTACACCGATTGTTGCTTCCGCAACTGGTGATATTATCGTTGTCAGAAATGGTGGATGGAATGGTGGATATGGAACGTATGCAGTAATTCGACACGGTAATGGTACGCAGACATTATATGCTCATATGTCGACCACAATTGTGTACAGTGGACAGCACGTGGTACAGGGACAAGTTATTGGATATGTAGGAAATACAGGACGTTCAACCGGAGCACACCTTCACTTTGAAGTTCGTGGCGCCAAAAACCCGTTTTAGACTTTAATAAATTTAGAGTAAAAAATAAATGCCAAGGTCACCTTGGCATTTATTTATTATGTTTTAAGTCATATTTTAACTAAACTGTCGTGGGCGGTATTGAAGTGCTTCAAGAATATGTCCTTCCTCAATTTCAGGAGAGCTTTCTATATCAGCAATAGTTCGGGCAAGTTTAATAACTCGGTGGTATGCGCGCGGAGAGAGATTAAGTTGAGAGGCGGCGTTGTTTAATATATCGCGCACTTCTTGTGAAAGCATTACATGTTGTGTTAAATCACGGACAGTCATTTCACTATTAGACTTGTTTTCTTTTTGAAATCTCTCGCTCTGTTTTTTTCGCGCTTTTACAACTTGTTTTCGCAGTTCCTCCGACTCGCGTGGATACTCTCCTTCTTCTGAGAGTGTTTTATGGTCAATATTTCCAACCTCAATCCACATATCTACTCGGTCAATAATTGGTCCAGAGATTTTCTTTTCAAATCGTGATTGTTCTATCCCATCGTTTCGCTCAGGCGGGTTCATTGCGGCAACAAGAATAAAGTTTGCAGGAAAAAGAACGGAACCCTTTGAACGAACAACATTTATATTTCTCTCTTCAAGCGGTTGGCGAAGTGCTTCAATAGTACGTCTCTCAAATTCAGGGAACTCGTCAAGGAAAAGTACACCGCGGTGAGCTAGTGTGATTTCTCCCGGCTTTGGAACTGTTCCACCTCCAACAAGAGAAACATAAGATGCGGTATGGTGTGGTGACCTGAATGGAGGAAGCGTAATAATTGAACCAGAAAGTGTTCCTGCAATAGAATGAATTGACGTTACCTCTAAGCACTCTTCAAATGAAAGATTAGGCAATATATTACTGAATGCACGCGCAAGCATTGTTTTTCCAGTCCCCGGTGGCCCATAGAGTACAATGTTGTGTCGTCCAGCTGCTGCAATGAGTAAACCTCGTTTCGCGCTTTCTTGAGAACGTATGTCCCCAAAGTCGATAGCGCTCTCGGGCACATCATATTGAATTTCAGTCTCTGGTTGTTTAGTAAGCAGTGCGTGTTCTTTGTGTTCAGTATCGAGATGTTTGATTATATCCGAGAGAGTTGAAGAGCTATATATGTCAATTCCCTGAATAAGACCTGCTTCTTTAGCGTTCTCTTCTGGTACAAATACTTCCCTAAATCCCATTTGTTTTGCTTTTCGAATTAGTGGAAGTATACCGTTAATTGGACGTAGTTCTCCATCAAGGGAAAGCTCCCCTAAAAATAAAAGACCTGTCGGGTCAAAAAAGATGTCCTCTGTTGCTAGTAGATATGCAAGTGCAATCCCTAAGTCAAACGCCGGACCTTCTTTTTTAATATCAGCAGGTGCCAGAGAGATAACCACCTTTTGGTTTTTACTTTTAGGTGATTTGAACCCAGAATTTTTTATTGCAGCTGATACGCGGTCGCGAGATTCTTCAACAGCTTTTCCAGGGAGTCCTACAGTAGAAAACGAATGTAGACCTTTTGAGAGGTCTACTTCGATGTTTATTATATGAGCTTCTAGGAATGATGTTTGCGCACTGTATACTTTTGCAAAACTCATACTGATTTATAGTCTTACTCGCTCAAATGTGCTTTACAAGTGGTGGCTGCAGGATTAGCCTCTAGTCGATCAAGTTCAATTTGCTCCCCACCTACAGAACAAACGCCATATGTCCCGTCTTCTATCCGGACGAGAGCTTCTTTTACTCCATTATATCTCGTCTCAATGTCCTTAAGTAGTGTGTTATTTAGTTCATATTCTCTTTGTACATCAGCGCGTTGATTTTGATCTGCCTGAAGCACATTTAAGTCCGGACCCTTTGCTTCCCAATCCTCTTTTTCGCTATCTGGGTTAACACGTGCTATTTTTTGCATCTCTCCATGTAACGTTTCCATTTCAGTCTCAAGTTTTTCTTTAAATTTTATTGTGTCAATTTCCATGCTGTATTATTTATTCTTTATATAGGGAAAGCATAACAGAGCCTTGTTTGTCTTTCAAGGACCAGCTACTGATGTGTATTATTTAGAATACACGGACGGAGTTAAGTCGGGTTATGATTTCTGTGAGGGTATTTTCGTTTGTTGTTATGATAAGTGTCTGTTGATTAGGGAAAGCATAAAGAAATTTAATTCCCCCTGTTTCACTTACAAGTGCACGCACGTCAATATTTTGAACTACCTTATCTACAAACTTTTCGGACAGAGTGATTTCTCTGCCAGTTTGTGGGTCTATGGGCGCTCCTAAAATTGGGTCACTTTTAAGTCCGGTGAATAAAATAAAGTCATGGTACATTGTTTCTTCCCACTCAAGGAGCCCTGCAAAACTGTGTTGGTAGGAGTTAGATTTGAAGATGATGAATGGTTGGTTTTGGTTAAAGACATGAATCCCCAACATGAAAGAAGGATCAAGGGAACGTAAGAATGCACCACTTACTTGAGCCCGTATGTTCGTTAAAAATTCTTCTGCCGAGATGATACGGGTGACATCAGTATCCAATTCTTTAGTCGTTTCGGTTATATATAGATGAGCAATTTGTCCAAGAGGTAGAAATGTGTTTGCTCGCTCAAACCCAAGAGTTTGAAGAATTTCACGTGAGTCTTTGCCAGTGATATCAATTTTTTTCTGTTCTTCAACAAAAATAAAAGAAGGAATATTTTCCTGTATAAGAACCTCTTCTTTTTTATAAAAAAGAGTAAAAAAGACAACGACACTTATTCCGAGTGCAATAAATATAATACTCCCAAGAACGATTCCTATTTTTTTTAAATCCCGCTTAGGTTTCTGGGTTGACTCTTTTGGTGTGCCAGTACGTCTAATATGTTCAGCAGCTACAATACTAGTGAAAGAAGCTTTCTGCTTTTGGATTACAGAAGCAATATCCTCCTTATATGTACGGATTCGTTTGATTGAGCTTGTAGAAGATTCTTTAGTTTCTCTTAACTGTGGTTTTTTCTGAATAATACTCGCATCTATATCTTCATCAAGTGAGTTTCTCTTACTTTCACCAGGAAATGAAGCCGGCATATTTGCTGGGATAATTTTATCATTGGTGTTTCCGTTACCATTTGATTTGTTTGTGTAATCTGTTTCCATTTTTAGTAGCGTTTACTATTTTTCAAGTGGCATAACTCCTTTTTTCTTTGCAAAGTCTGGGTCAACTTGTTTAACTGAGAGATTAATTCGGTGTCGTTCATCAATCTCCTTTATTATAACTGGAATTATCTCTCCCACTGAGACAACCTTGGATACTGCGTCGATGTGGTATGGCGCCAGTTCCGACACATGAACCAGTCCTTCAGTATTATGTCCGATTTTAACAAAAGCGCCAAAATCAAGTACTCGGGTCACCTCCCCTTCAAACGTCTCCCCTACATTATACTCACGGGTCATCTCCTCGATAATTGCACGTGCTTTTTGTGTCGTGTCTCCCTTACCTATAACATATACAAGGCCGGTTTGTTCGATAGTGATTTCCGTTACCCCTGTCTCGTCTTTTATTTCGTTGATAGTTTTACCTCCTGGCCCAATAATAAGTCCTATTTGTTCTTCTTTAATAGTAAGTGTTTCTATTTTTGGAGCATGTGCTGAAACACTTTCTCGTGTTTTGGGAATTGCCTTTTCAATTACTTCAAGTATGTGGAGTCGAGCACGTCGGGCATCTTCAAGAGCCAATGTAAGTATGTTAATTGGTATTCCATTCACCTTTACATCCATTTGGACAGCGGTAACTCCATCTTTTGTCCCTGCAACCTTGAGGTCCATATCACCATGTTCATCTTCCGGACCTTGGATGTCAGTAAGTATTTTATAGTCCCCACGTTCATTCAACATAAGTCCCATTGCAATCCCTGCGACCGGTTTTTTGATAGGCACCCCTCCGTCCATAAGTGCTAACGTTGAGCCACACACAGAACCCATTGATGATGATCCATTTGAAGCAAGTACTTCAGATACAATGCGGATAGTGTAAGGAAACTCTTCTTGTGTTGGGATTACTGGAATAAGTGCTTTTTCAGCAAGTGCTCCGTGCCCAATCATTCTTCGGTTTGTCCCACCCATTCGTCCAGTCTCTCCAACCGAGTACGGTGGAAAGTTATAGTGGTGCATAAATCGTTTTTCAGTGTCTTGAGACTCCATACTGTCAATTATTTGCGAATCTCCAGGGCCGCCTAATGTAAGTGCGGAGAGCACGTGTGTACCACCTCTGTAGAAAATTCCAGTGCCGTGGATTACTTCCGAAATACCTCCAGCTTGGGCAAAAAGTTCTCGTACTTCATTCATTTTTCTACCATCCGGACGCCTGTCTTCATTAATTGCTTTTTCGTGGAGTATTACATTTATCATTTCCTCAAAGTAATCTTCGGCAGTATTTTTGTCTGCTTCTGGAAGTGCTTCTTTTAAAATAAGCTTCCACTCATCCTTAAGTGTATAAATTCCCTTTTTCCCTGCACCTGAGAATACAGCAGATTCTAGTTTTGGAGTGATTTCTTTTTCAAATAATGTTTTAAGTTCTTCAGAGTAGTTTTCTAGTGTAACTACTCGTTTAGTCTTTCCGATTTCTGAGATGATGTCCCGTTGAAATGCCTGAATTTCTTCAATAACACGAGATGCCTCTTCGAGTGCATGAGAAAGAGTTTGTTCGTCTAACTCGTATGCACCAATTTCAATCATGTTAATACCACCGTTCTTTCCACACGCGAGAAGGTCGAGCGTACTTTCCTTACTGTCACGAGTACTGTATGAAGGGTTTATAACAAAGTCTCCATTAAATTTGCCAATACGTACTGAACTCACAGGACCTTCCCATGGAACGTCAGACGTGCCAAGTGCAAGTGACGCCGCAATTATTCCAAGCACGTCAGGATCATCTTCATCAATAGAAAGAACCGTGACAACCACATGGACATCATTTCTAATACGTTGATCAAAGAGTGGTCGAATTGTTCTGTCTACAACACGTCCTGAGAGAATTGCGTCGTCAGTTGGACGTCCTTCTCTTCGCATGAATCTGCTTCCAAGTATTGCACCAGCAGCATAGAATTTTTCTTCGTAATCGACAGTAAGTGGGAAGTACCCAAGCCCCTCTTTTTTATTGTCTGTCATTACTACTGTTGCAAGTACGGTCGTGTTTCCACATTGCACAATCACTGAACCGTCTGCTTGGTCGGTTAGATCAGTAAATGTTGCAGTTAATGTTTTTCCACCTATTTCAGTGGAGTATTCTTTTTTCTGCATATGTATATGTGGTGGCTTTCAGATTTCAGGATTGAAACTAAAACACGATATGTTTTAAGGACTTCAATTCTGCAGATCTGGAAACCACAATTATCTTAATAATATAACCCTACACTACCCTTCTGTAGCTATCCACACTGTAACAAAAACACAGACCTTTCTCAAAGATTATATTGATGTTTACTTACAAAGCACAAAACCCACTCTTTTAGGAGTGGGTTTTGTGAGAAATCTTTTAAATTTACGTACGTGGTAATTTCCACTGTGATGCACCGAGTAGGTATTTTTTATGATCATCACATAAGTCATAGAAGTCTTCAGCAACCTCGCGGAGTTGCGATGAAGTGGACTTCCCAAATGAGATGACTTCAACCTGACAACCTGTACTGTACTTTAGGTATTCGACGAGTGGAACGAAGTCACCATCGCCCGTTGCAAGAACTATTGCATCAAGTTTTGATGACATTGAAATAGCATCAACTGCCATACCAACATCCCAGTCTGCTTTTTTAGCACCTCCAAAAAATATTTGAAGGTCTTTTGTTTTTATTTCAATACCAAGCTTCTCAAGAGCTTCGAAAAAACTTTGTTCTTCTCCGCTTTCAGTAGTTACAACGTATGCTCGAGCTCGAATAAGCTCCCTACCTGCAACCGCTTGCTTTAAAACATTTCCAAAGTTGACTTTCGCCTTATATAAATTCTTTGCGCTATGGTATAGATTTTGCGTATCAATAAAAACACCGACACGCTGTTCTTTGTGTTTAATAACAGCCATATTTAATTTATTATTTTGTTCTTATAAAAAATCGACCCGTCTAATCTATAGTATAAAAGAGATACTAACAAAAGCTAGTGAGAAGTAGAGAATAAAGAAGAGGTAAGGAGTAATTATTTCTTCAAACCAAGTTTTTTGATGAGTGCATTATATGAACGCTTGTCGTTTTTCTCGAGATATTTCAAATGTTTACGGCGATCAGCAACCATTTGTAGGAGTCCACGTCGAGAGTGCTTATCTTTATTGTTTTTCTTCAGATGTAGAGCAAGTGCGTCAATTTGTTTAGAAAGAAGAGCAACCTGCACACCTGCAGAGCCGGTGTCACCTTCATGTTTCTGAACTTCTTTCATTGTTCGCGCTTTTTTCTGTTTTGTTAACATAAAGAACATAGTAGCATGAATATGACCCTTTTGCAAGGTTTTACGAGGTTTTTAAGGTAATAAAATAATATTACCTACGAGACTAGAAAGCCTTGTATATAGGTACATATGTAAATAACGTCGCACAATAAATGTTATAATTACGTGAATGTCACAGGATTTAAAAACACTTAAACAGGAGTATCTTGAGTATATTGAGATTGAACGTGGGCGAGCACTTAAGACGGTTGAAAATTACGATAGGTATATTAGACGTTTTTTTGTGTTTAGTGGTGCAAAAGTCATTCCTGACATTACTGAAGAAAAAATTAGAAAGTACCGACTGGAACTTAATCGAGCGGGACTTAACCGTCGTACTCAGAATTATTATCTTATTGCACTACGGCAATTTCTTAAGTATTTGGTAAAGCGCGGGTTTAAAGTTATTCCACCAGACACTATTGAGCTCGCTAAGGAAACACAGCGAGACCTTAGTTTAATTTCATCAGTTGAACTCGAACGACTACTTCATGCACCAAAGGGGGATGAGATTAAAGTGCTTCGTGACCGCGCGGTACTCGAACTTCTTTTTTCAACAGGACTTCGTGTTTCTGAACTTTGTGCACTTTCACGCTACCTCGACTGGAGTCGCGATGAAATATCGGTACGGGGTAAAGGTGGCAAGGTCCGTCCCGTTTTTATATCTCCTGGAGCAAAGTCTGCTATTAAAAAGTATCTTGATAAAAGAGGAGATACTGATGATGCACTTTTTATATACCTTGGTCGTGGTGCTAAACGTGCAGAAACTGAGAGCGGGTCAATGCGGCTTTCGACAAGAAGTATTGAACGACTTGTGAAACAGTACGCAATTAAAGCTGGTATTGATAAGCGTGTTACACCGCATACGTTACGACACTCGTTTGCAACTGACTTACTCCACAATGGAGCAGACCTCAGGTCAGTTCAAGCACTTCTCGGACACGCAAGTATCGCAACAACTCAGATTTACACACACGTAACAGATAAACACCTTCACGATATACATAAGCAGTTTCATGGCAAAGATAGAAAGTAGTTTTTAAATACAATTACTCGACAGTTACACTCTTAGCAAGGTTTCTAGGTCTATCAACATTATGACCCCGGTGTACACCAATATGATATGCAAAAAGTTGCAATAGTACTGTTGTAAGGATTGGATGGATTAATTCAAGTGACTGAGGTATCTCTAGTACATCATTTGCAATTGCAGATATTTTTTTGTCACCCTGTGTTGCAATAGCTATAACCTTCCCGTCACGAGCTCGGATTTCTTCGATATTTGAGAAAGTTTTTTCATACACAGAGTCACTAGGGATTAGTGCGATGGTTGGAAACGATTCGTCAATCATTGCGATTGGCCCATGCTTCATTTCCCCTGCACCATATCCCTCCGCATGAATATAAGAGACCTCTTTAAGTTTAAGTGCCCCCTCTAACGCTATTGGGTAGCTGTATTTACGTCCTATGTATAAGAAATTTTTTGAGTGCGCATATTTTTTTGCAATACGTTCAATTTTTTTATTCTGAGCAAGGACGCGTGTTATTTTCTGCGGGAGTTTGTTAATTTCATCAATAATAATTTTACCTTCTGATGATGATATATTTTTCTTTCTCCCTATATATAGAGCAATAAGTAGGAGTACTTCAAGTTGGGATAAGAATGCTTTAGTGGAAGCTACTCCGATTTCTGGTCCAGCGTGATTATATACACCAGCGTCAACTGCTCGCGCAATACTTGAACCCACAACATTAACAACACCAATAGTAAGACAACCTTTGTTGTTAGCTTCGTTAATGCAAGAGAGAGTATCTGCAGTTTCGCCCGATTGTGATATTGCAAGAACTACAGTTCCTTTATTCTGTAGAATAGTGCGATAACGATATTCCGATGCGATTTCTACTTCAGTTGGTATCCCTGCGATCTCTTCGAAATATTGCTTACCTAGCATTCCTGCATAATATGCAGAACCACAACCTACAATAACTATACGTTTGGTGTGAGTAAGCTTATCTGCAATTTCTTCAAGTCCACCAAGTTTGACATCACCAGTTTCACGTAGAGTACGCCCTCGTGCGCTATTTTTTAGTACTTCCGGCGCTTCCATGATTTCTTTTAACATGAAATGTTTGTAACCACCCTTTTTAACCTGTTCAGTGTTCCACACTACTTCTTCCGTTTTACGGTTGAGAGGTTTTAGGTTGATTGTAAAAATATTATGTGAAGTAGGTGTGATTACTACACACTCACCATCTTTCACATAGAGCACCGTCTTTGTATGTTTCACGATTGCTGAAACATCAGAAGCTATAAAATATTCATCATTTCCAATACCAAGCACAATTGGGCTTCCATTTTGTGCAGCAATTATTTTTTCTGGTTCTTGGGTATTCATAACTGCAATCCCATAAGAACCTTTAATTATTTTTAGTGTGTTTACTACAGATTCCTCAAAAGTATCACCATCTTTTATTTGTTTTTCTATAAGGTGCGCAATAACTTCAGAGTCAGTTTTAGAAGAAAATACCGACCCTTGTTCTTCAAGTGCATTTTTTAAATCTATGTAGTTTTCGACAATTCCATTATGAACAACAAAAATAGAACCAGAAGGACTCGAGTGCGGGTGAGCATTTTCTTCAGAAGGTTTTCCATGGGTAGCCCATCTTGTATGAGCAATACCTGCGGTCCCACTAATCCCTTTTGGAAGTTTTTTGTATAGATTATCTACTCCACCAATTGAACGGACGCACTGTTCTCCAGATATGTACAAACCAGCTGAATCATACCCCCTATACTCAAGAGCCTTAAGGCCGTTTATGAGCATTTCTACCGCAGGTTTTTTCCCTATGTATCCAACAATTCCACACATACATGTATTAAAACTCTTAAAAACCAACAAATGTTTCGACTTTCTTTAGAATTACACTATTTCTATCCACAAGGGGCGCTATCAGTGTTTCTACTAAATACAGTATCATATAGATAAAGAGGTCGATGTTACTAAAAGACCAATTTATTTTTAAAATCTATATGGATATAACATTATTTCTTGCACAGATTATGGGAATTTACTTCCTTGTAGCAGGTGTTGGTATACTCATGAATCCAGCACGGATGAAGGGGGCAATGGAAGAAGCAAAGAGAAGTTACCTTCTCCCTTACTTTGACGGCGCAATTGCACTCGTCATGGGACTTCTTATTGTGCTCACCCACAACATGTGGGACGGATTGCTTGAGTCAGTGATTTCACTTGTTGGATGGATTGCTCTTCTTGAAGGAGTACTTATGCTTACACTTCCACAAAAGACAATTTCTGGAATGATGCAACACTTCATGGGAGCAAACCTCGGGCGTTTTATGGGAGTTGTTTCTGTAGTGGTTGGACTTTATTTTGTCTACAACGGATTTCTTCTATAAGAACTCGTTAATAGTAGAATATAAAAACACCTCGCGTATTGTGAGGTGTTTTTATGTGCATGGTATAATCAGTAACAATGAAAATAATGTCATGGAATGTAAATGGAATACGGGCGGTTCACAAGAAAGGGCTGTTTGTACCATTTATAAAAAAACATAAACCTGATATTTTGTGTCTCCAAGAAACGAAGGCACAGCAAGAACAGTCCCCTATCGATTTGCCTGACTATATTGAGTATTGGAATGGAGCTAAGAAGAAAGGCTACTCTGGTACTGCAATTTTTACTAAAGAAAAGCCGATTGCAATCGTAAATGATTTACCTGAAGACATCGCAAAGAAATATAAAATCAAAGACGACGGATACGGTAATCCGAATTCTGAAGGACGTGTGATAGCAGTTGAGTTCAAGAAGTTTTTTGTGGTGACGGTTTACACTCCTAACTCAAAAGATGACCTTTCTCGTCTTTCACTCAGACATAAGCAGTGGGACCCAGCATTTCTTGAGTACTGTAAGGAACTTGAAAAGAAAAAACCCGTCATTTTTTGTGGTGACCTTAATGTTGCACACAAGGAGCAAGACCTAGCGCACCCAAAACCAAATGAAGGTAAACACGGTTTCACAAAAGAAGAGCGCGGTGGTGCGGACAACATGACATCCAAAGGTTTTGTAGATACACTTAGGCACTTCACCCCAGAAGGAAAAGAGTACTACACGTGGTGGAGCCACTGGCAAAAAGCGCGCGAGCGAAACGTTGGCTGGCGTCTAGATTATTTTTTTGTAAGCAAAAGACTTACATCAAAACTCACCAAAGCAAGTATTCACCCAAAGGTAATGGGCTCGGACCACTGTCCAGTGAGTATTGAGATAGAATTGTGAGGTCGCAGGTTTGAACTTTTGGTATACTTTTAGCTAACATGGTTATAGACATAGAATTAACTTTGAATAGGTTTGGATTTGGGAAAATATCTGAGAATAAATTTCAGTTGTTTTTCTTAAGATTCTCTAGGTGGCACGTTCCAAACAAATGCTCCGTTTCTTTTGAAATAAATTGGCGTTTAAAAGACAAATAATTTTTAAATAGTTAAATATGATTGATGTAGAAAAAATAACAAACGAAGTAGCTTCAGAAGGAGCAATATTATTTGATGTACGAAGAGACGAAGAGTGGAATACAGGACACCCAGCTCCTGCTCAACGTTTTGAATATGAAAGATTTGAAAATGGAGAATTTCCTCAAGTACCAAAAGATACTAGGATATACCTCTGCTGTAATTCTGGTGGTCGAGCTGGTCGAGCAAAGACACTTCTTGAGGATGCAGGATTTACGAACGTAGAAAATGCACAAGGAATTGTGCAGTGGAGGGAAGCAGGAGGTGATGTGACCACTCCATAACCATGTCCTACACGGTGTTAAAAAGAATACTTGTCGCAATAGGGGTGGTGTACTTTTCAACTTCTTTTTTTATTACACACACAGCGACGCGTGAGATAAGCCCGTTCTTCACATGGCAGGTCTTTAAGATAGTCCCGCACAAAACTCAAAGCAGTTACTCTATCCGCATACTTGCCTACCAAGGAAATCAGCTTGAAACTCCAGTCCTTCTTGATGATGCGTGGGACGTGTACCTCAGCAGTAAGCTTTATGGTCCACCACAGTTTCAAAGACTCGTAGAAGATCTTGGAAGAAGTATGGAGCTTTCAAGTACAAAGGAGCTCTCAGAGACCTACAGAGAAAAACTCGAAGAGAGTTTCTTATCAGGTCCGGTCGTCTATGAGTTAGTGCGATATACCTTTGATGTACTTGAGTACGCCGACACTGGTACTGTATCAAGTGAGGAACACATAGCCGTTTTTAATACAGAGAAATAGATATGCATACCCTACGCAATGTAATACAGAGGTTTATAGGCTCTTTTTCTATAGACACCTATGCAGAAAAAATAAAACCTTTTAGACGAGCGCAGGTAATCGTACGATTTATCTATTTTGTGTATGCGTTTACCGTCTTGAATCAGCTACGGCAGTTACACGGGTATTTTTCTCAAAAAGACATCTTTACTCCTGAGTGGTCACTTGCATGGACTCACTTCTTAACTTTCGACCAGGTACTCCTTTCACTCGAGGTTCTCTTGTTATTCAGTGTTTTCATTGCACTGTTTTTCTTCACACACCGCATCGGGCGGATAGTTGTGTTTGCGTCAGTGTTTTTTCTCGATGCGTTTATGAGTTCATTTATTTTCCCTGACCACACGTGGTACATCTGGATATACGTGCTGTTCCTCCTTATCTTTTTACCTGATGTACAGAAGAAACAAGAAGCAACATGGGACGAAAAGAAAAAGTTTCTCCTTGTCTTCTTTAGTACACAAGTTGCGATACTTGCGGTCTATTCTATTGTAGGACTTGGCAAGACATCGTCTGCAATCACACAGTACCTCAACGGTGAAATTCACGGATTTTCTTTTGAAGCACTCTCGCTCCATGTCGCGTATTGGTTTTCAGTAACAAAAGAGACGGGGCTTTTGGGGTCATACATCATCACCCACCCTCTTTTTGGTTGGGTTTTCTGGGTTGGTAGTATTTACTTACAGGTATTTTCTCTCTGGGTTGCATTTCGTCCGTCACTCCACAAGCTCTGGGGGTTTGGATTACTTTTAATTCACATCGGCACACTCCTTGCGATGAATATCCTCTATCTCAGCTTCCCCGTTTTCCTTATACTTCTATTTTTCTACTCACCATTTGAGGATGACGACGAATCGCTTATGGAAAAACTTACTCACGTACCAATCTTCGGTCCCGCAGTAGCTTTCTTCTACAAAAGACTCTTTAGTTAAAAGTTCGAGTCCCGTCTCCAGAGCTAGATATTGACATATTCGATTGAATATGTTACTATTAATATAGAACTTAATTAGGTCTCTTGGAGGTTATCATGGACCCTAACACACTTGGCTTGACTGGACTGTTACTCATGTCCATTATTATGGCTAATGGTTTCGCCATGATAATTGGTGGACCAAAAGCTGTTGGTAGGTTAAACCGATGGTTACTCAAGAAAACCAGAAACCTCATTGGAGGTATCCTGACTTGGATTGGAAAACAAATCCACTCCTAATGACCATCATCACCCAACAGAAAATCACTCTGTGTGGGTGATTTTCTTTTTATACAAACCCCAACTCCCCTATTTCATTTTTAATACGTAACCAATTAGCAGTTCTGAATTTGCCCACGAGTGGGAGGCTAATTAAACAAATTTAGATACTCTCCAAGACCTTCGGATTCGAGGTCTTTTTTTAGCACAAAGCGAAGTGATGCGGAGTTCATGCAGTAGCGAATCTTATCGTTTTCAATTGGTCCGTCGAGAATAATATGTCCGAGATGTGAGTCCGCATACGTACTTCGTATTTCAGTGCGTGGAATAAAGAGCTTGTAGTCTTTGTGCTCGGTCACAAAACTATAATCAAGTGGTTTTAAGAAACTTGGCCATCCAGTGCCTGAGTCGTATTTATCAGTTGAAGAAAACAACGGTTCACCTGAAACCACATCGACGTAGACACCGTCCTCGTGGTTGTCCCAATATTCATTTTTAAACGGAGTCTCCGTCCCCTCTTTTTGTGTTACATAATACTGAAGGTCGGTGAGTGTATTTCGGAGTGTTGTTTCACTTGGTTTTTGAAACGTCATCCATGACTTTCCCATATCACCCATTCCCAGAGTATCTCCGTCGAGCATCTCGTCGTGCATATCATCCATCATTTCTTCCATAAACAAATCATCGTGCATACCGTCTCCCCACGCTGATTGAATAAACGCATCTCGTCCAGAACCTGTTCTGTAGTATTGGTACTGCCGTGGGTTTTTCTTGTAGTAGTCTTGATGATAGTCTTCTGCAATCCAGAATGTTCTTGCGGGCTCAACACTGGTGACAATAGGTTTTTCAAATACACCAAGCGCATCAACTTCCACAACTACTGCTTCAGCGATACTCTTCTCTTCTTCAGTTTGGTAGTAGAGCGCAGAAGTATATTGGTGTCCTCGGTCATAGAATGAGCCTCCGTCGTCTGTTGGGTCGGTGTGTTTCAGTAGGTCGAGCGCGAGTCTTCGGTAGCTCACTTCGTTCGGATTGTAAGTAACCTTCACCACTTCTCGATGACCGCTTCCGCCACCTGATACTTGCACATAGCTTGGACTGTCGACATCTCCTCCCATGTATCCTGAGACTGCACTCGCAACACCTCCGAGTTTTTCAAAGTCACTTTCAGTACACCAAAAACATCCGCCTGCAAAATATGCGACTGCTTCCCCTGCCATAACTTCAGACATGTCTTCTTCACTTGGTGATACTTTCCCTTGGTACCATCCAAAGCTCCAGACAAGAATTGGAATCAGTGCAACAAGGATAACTGCTAGGAAAATGTTTTTTGGTGAGTAGTTCATAAGTCCTATTGTAAGAAGTCCACATTCTAATGTCAAGTGCACTTGACATTAGAATACCCAGTGCGATACAATTATCACTATGAAAATAAAAGAACTTCTTAAAATTACTGGTCTTCCTGTGGTAGTCGCATCGCTGTGTTGTTTAAGTCCACTTATACTGGTATTTCTAGGACTTTCGACAATTAGTTTTGCAAGTTCGCTTTCAGATACATTTTACGGTGAGTATAAATGGGTGTTTCGTGGAGTTGGCCTTCTATTCCTTATTGCAACAACGGCATTTTATTTTTGGAGGGAGAAGGGCATTTGCACACTTGATGAAGCAAAAAAACGCCGCAAAGAGATTATTAATACAACCCTTTTAGTACTTATAGTTGGTATTGTAGGGTACGTATTCTTCTTATACGTTGTTGTTCATTACGTAGGAGTCTTTACTGGAGTCTGGAAGGATTATTTCTAGGGAGTGTTTTATAAAAGACATTTATCCACACCTATGTCCTTTACGTTATCTGTAAAGGACATATACTGTTAATAGTACTGAGTGTCATGTCCCGTGAAAGTAATGAGTTTATCTTTACTGGACATGATGTTCAGTGAAAATAAGTTCTTTTCAGGTCTTTCAGAGAGGTTTCGTAGACATTTCTTAGTCACAAAAACCTTGTGAGCAATCCATATTATTTTTGCTATTAAATTTTAACGCACTTGTGCGTATTGGAAAAAAGGTATTATGTCACTCACATGAGTTCTTTCAATTAAGATGTGTTCACGCACAAAGTCGCTTTATTGCTTATTTCGGTATTTTTGCCCATCTCCATTCCGAATTTGCGAGAAAGCGGCTTTATTTTATTTTATAAAACTTGACGTATACTGATTTTTAATTTATAATTTACAAAGAGAATGGATATAGGTCAACTAACTCAACTAACTATAGGAGAGTGCCGTGTTCACACATAAAGTTTGTAGTAATGGAATTGCCGCTGTTGTTATTGCCATCGGTCGGGACGGGGTCGCTCTTGTAAAAGATCCTTTATGGGAGACTCCACAGTGGAAGTTCCCTGGAGGTAAGGGTGTGGGAAATGAGTCACCTCTTGATGTCGCTGTTCGGAAACTCCGCGAAGAAACAGGAGTTGTTCCGGAGCCTGTAGAGCTCATTCATATCCTTGAAAAGAAACGATTTGAAGGAAGTGAAAATGAGCATATGTTTCATGTCTTCGGGTTCAAGACCGGTCTTTATCTCGGCGAATGTGCTGTTGGGTTCGAAGTCTGGAGAACTAAAGGTGTTGAGCTTGTAAAGCTTGTAAGCCGCCGTTTTCTTGAAACGTCCATTGAAGTCCCAAATCACAAGGCTCTGTTTCGAGATTGTAACATTCGGTCGTTCTTGGAATAAGTGGGATAAAAGCCACGTTGAAACCAAATTTGGTTTCAACGTGGCTTTTTCACTTTACTCAACCCAGTGTTTTTTACGAATTTCAGAGACTGCTTCTTCTTCTGACTCTTCCCTTCTACGTTTACCCTGCTCGCCATGAGCTTTAAGAGTCTCTTCTGGCAACTCACTAAGTTCCTTTGTCTTTTTTTCTAGATACGTTTTAGTATTTTTCTTTGGGTCATCAAGAACCTCTTCGAGTAGTGCATGGAGTATATGCCCAAGTCGTGGGCCGGGCTTCTCATCAAGTAATTTCATAATCCCTTCCCCGTCAATCTTAAGCATACCAACAGAAATTGGGTCGCGAAGCGCTTCCTCTATCATTGATTTGTACTTTCTAAATCGGAATGGCTGTGCCTTCGGTCGTCCCGAACCAATGCGGTCACAAATACGTAGGTTAAGAAGATCCCAAATATTTTCTTCTCCAACATTTGCAATCATTCTACGTGCTGCAGAGAGGGTTATCTTGTCTGGGTCAGAAAAAAACATGTGCCATCGGACCAGTTTTACTAACTTTTCAATACGTTTCTTGGGGAGTTTTAGGTTTTCAAATGCTCTTTTTGCAACCCGCGCCCCAATCACTTCGTGTCCATGAAAGGACCAGTCGTTTTTCTCTTTTGACCACTGTCGCGTCTCTGGTTTTGAGATGTCGTGATATAGCCCCGCTAGTCGTATATCAACACTCCACTTCATATCAGCGCCGTGTTGCATTGTCCTTAGCAGATGCTCAAATACGTCATACGTGTGCGCTTGATTTTGTTCAATGCCAATTCCACGTTCTAAGTCATGTGCAACATACGGCAGTAGTCCTAATTTCTGGGATATAACTATTGCATGCATTGGATTGTCTGATGCTAAAATTCGTAAAAATTCATCCCGTATTCTTTCTTTTGCAATTTTTTCAAGCTGCGGTGCAGACTTTAGGATTGCTTCAGCTGTTTTTGACTCTATAGTAAAGTGTAGTTCTGCAGATAAACGAACCGCGCGAAGCATGCGAAGGGCATCTTCCTCAAAACGTTCAAACGGGTCTCCGACCGCCATGATACTTTTACGTTTAAGGTCGTCTTGTCCACTGTACGGGTCTACCAACTCCCCTGTCGAGACGTTGTATGCTATCGCGTTCATTGTAAAGTCACGGCGTTTCAAATCATCTTCTAGGCTGTTGGAAAACTGAACAGAATCAGGTCGCCGCGCATCTGAGTAGGTCGTCTCCAATCGGTACGGAGTAATTTCAACAACCTTAAGGGACTCGTCTTCAGTTTCATTAACCACTCCAACCGTCCCATAATCATTTTCATAGAAGGTCTCCTCAAAGAGTTCTTGGATTTTTTCAGGGGTTGCATTAGTTGTTACGTCCCAATCTTTAGGTGTTCGATTAAGTAAGAGGTCTCTGACACATCCTCCAACGAGATACGCTTCAAAACCACCTTTCTCTAAGGTTTCCGTTATGACTCTAATTTCTTTAGGAATTTTTGAAGTAGTAATAGTTGACATGTTCTTATTTTATTACATATTTGGTTACTGTGCGAATATAGCGTATAATTCTCTTTGTAATTTGCTCAATAATAGGTAGAGTCTGAGCAGTTTATATAAAGGAATTACAAAACAATAAATGCCTCTGTGGTGAAATGGATATCACAACGGTCTTCGGAACCGTTATTCTGGGTTCGAATCCTGGCAGGGGCACCAAGGTAAAAGAAAAACATCTCTTTCATAGAGGTGTTTTTCTTTTAAAATACAAACACCACAAGAGCACTTCCATTCTTTCTAAGAGCTCTGCTCTAAGAAAAATTGGTCGCTGCTTTGTATTTGTGCCTTGGTGCCAGACGGAGACATGTTTTAGCTATTCATAAAGCCAAAACAGTCGAGTCCGGGGAGGAAGTTCTTAATGAGCCTTGGTGAATTTAGAAACTTGACCCCTAAAAAACATATAACAACACCAACCACCTTTCTTTGTGCGGCCAGGGGTAATCGAAACCCCGACTCATCCTTGGCAAGGACGTGTTATACCACTTAACCATGGCCGCAAGTTACAGAAGTATACTACGCTTACATACTCTACTCAATGTTTTTAGTGGTCCCATATAAAGATGTCCTTTATTTCTATAAAAAACATACTGAAATAAGCCATATTTTCGTATATTGTGTGGATAAACCTGTGTACAGTGTGGATTAAAAGGACATAATAAAACTTGTCTTTTACAATATATGGCTTTAAACAAGGATATTTTAAAGACAGCAGTTTATTACTATATATGTTTCACGTGAAACACTATATTAAGGTGTTTTGAGGTATATTTTATGTTTCATGTGTAACAAAATGTGCCTTTTGGCATTATATGAAGTATAATTACTTTTAATGAATATCAACTCAATTCTTGATTTTATAACCCTGACAAACAAGTTTAGAGCCGTAAAACGGGTTGTTTTTATAAAAGATGAAGGAAGATTAGAAAATGATTCAGAACATAGTTATCAACTTGCCATGCTTTCTTGGTATCTACTTTCAGAAAAGAAAACTGGTATAGATAAAGACTTAGTCATTAAATACGCACTTATCCATGATTTTGTAGAAGTGTATGCTGGAGATACGTGGTTTTATCGCTCTAAGGCTGAAGATGAGAGTAAAAAGAAGCTTGAGGCAGAATCAGCAATACAACTAAAAAGTGATCTTCCTGAATTTATAGATTTTCACCAGTTAATTGAAGACTATGAAAATCAAATCAATCCAGAGAGTAGATTTGTCTATGCGCTTGATAAAATTATACCAATTATGAACATATACTTAGACGGTGGTGATAATTGGAAAGAACACAAAGTAACTCTTGATAATCTTATAAAGAACAAAACGCCCAAAATTGCTGTATCTCCTGAAATAGAGCCATATTACAATGAACTTGTTGCTATTTTAAAGGATAATAAGGATATGTTTCACGTGGAACATGAGCAAGATATCTCATAATGAAGTTGGAAAGCTAGGGGAGAAAACCGCATCTATGTTTCTCATGAAACGTGGTTTTAATATTTTAGAGCAGAACTATTGGAAAAAGTGGGGTGAAATCGATATTATTGCTAAAAACAAAGGTAAATTACACTTTATAGAGGTTAAAACTGTTTCACGTGAAAACATTAGAGATGTTTCCCGTGAAACTATTGATGAATACAGACCTGAAGATAATCTTCATGAGAAGAAGCTTAAACGACTTTCAAGAACTATTCAGACGTATTTACTCGAAAAAGATTATGAAGGCGAGTGGCAGTTTGATGTGGTTGCAGTATTCCTTGATATTGAAAATAGGGAAGCGAAGTGCAGGTATATTGAGGATGTAATTATATAGGGTTTTATAAAGGACATTTTTTGCAACAGAATGTCCTTTAAGGGCACTTTTAATGCTTAGAAGGGTAATCAAACAATATACGAAAATGGAGTGGGTATAGAGGTACTAGTTTTTCGTTTCTTATGTAAATAAGTAGAAGTATTCAGGTTTTATGGTATGATTTTGCAATCGTAGTTATATTTATTACGTAAACAGAGTCGTATATCGGGATGTAGTGTAACGGCTAACATTCCCGCTTTGGGAGCGGGCGACTCCGGGTTCGAATCCCGGCATCCCGACATGTATTTAAAAAGACGGTCAAAATATGACCGTCTTTTTAATTGTATATGTAAGCACTCTTTCAGAAGTCAATTATTGCGCCAGGTAGGGGAGGAATAGGTTGCTAAGAGCTGGTGCAGTACTGAGGTTAAAGAGTTTTGCCTTGAGTGTTATATCTCCAAACAAGAGACCTTCCACTGTTGAGTTTGCATTTTGCATAAGTGCCCTATTGATATAACTAAGAGTAATAGCGCGAAGGTCACGTTCTGCGGTCGTGTCGGCATTGGTACTAGTAACAATAATTCCAATCAATTTGTTTTCTCCCGAAACTACTGCGCCACCGGAAGAGCCACCTTGAGAAACCACAGTACCTCCAATGGAAAACAAATCGATTGTATTTTCTAAGAACGTGAATCGCTCTCCTACGTTTGCAATACTTGAGACAGAATATAAATCTTTTTGAATTGAAACACCACCAAGAAATCCTGCGGGGTATGCGGCAGCGAGTACTTGGTTGCCTGTTTTTATATTAATGTCATTAGTGTCAAGTGGAATAAACGGGAACGTTGAAGGAAGGCTTGCATCGGGGTCAGTACGTCCTGTAATGCGTAAGAATGCGTAATCGTGTTCTCCAGTACCTTTTGGTTCAGAGTTCTTAATATCGTTAGCGTGAAGGTTAACCCATTCTGGTGAAATATAAAGGAGTTCTGCTGTGTACATATTACGTGCGGGGCTTCCTGTTCGTAAGATGCATTCCAGACTGTTTTCAATAGGGTAGTCTTCTAGTAAAAAAAATTGAGCAACGTGTGCGTTAGTGATAACAACTCCACGGGGGTCTACAATGACTCCGCTCCCAGTGATTGGATTTACTGCACCGGCAATATTTTGCGAACACAATACATTAACTAATGCTGCAGCGGTTTCTGTATTAATTTGTGAGAAAGAAAGTGGAAGTGGGGCCTCAGGTTCAGGAAGATTTACCTCTGGAAGTATAACCTCCTCTGCTGCTGGAGTGTCTGGTACCACCTCCTCTGGATATTCTTCAGTATTAGGTGAAATGATTTCTTCTTTAGGTTTGGAAACAATTGTTTCTAGTGGAAGTACTTGAGTCTCTTCAGCTGGTATCATTATTTCCTCTACTTTTATGTCTGGCTCTTCATTCACAGAGAGATGAGACGGAGCATCAGATACAGAACCGATACCGAATGCCGTTAATAGTGCCACAATAGCGATAACAGCACGTGCAGCAATAATTTGTATGAGTGCAAAAATAGGCATAGTTCATTCAGTATATCACTAAGATACCCCTTTGTTACAGGGTATTATCCATTTTGACACACGTTCTAAATTATTATGTAGTATTGACAAATTGGTGTCATCGTGTATACTTGTAATATAGCTTGGGTTATTGCCCAGCTTTTTGTTTATCAGCGCTTTAAGTATCTTTTATGGGTATTTGAGGCTAAGACAAAAATATTATGACATTCGTATTTGACGAAGAAGTAGTAGAAGGAGCAGAAGTAGCAGAAACTGAAGAGGCTACTGAAGAGGCTACTGAAGAGGAAACTCCAGCAGCTGAGTAATTTTACTCAACTTCTAACAACAAACCCCGCAATTGCGGGGTTTGTTGTATTTTGGTAAGATTACTCTCGTTCATGTATGGACGTATCCAGGTATATGGAAATCATATATCCGCGGCATTCGGACAAAATGTGAAAGTATACTTTCACATCCAAGTCCTCATTTGCGGGTATAGTTTAGTGGTAGAATAATTAACTTTGTACATTGAGTCATAAGTGCGGGTATAGTTTAGTGGTAGAATGACTGCCTTCCAAGCAGTAGACGAGAGTTCGATTCCCTCTACCCGCACTTAGGACTCAACGGCAAGTAGTATAAAAGAAGTTTAGACTTCTTTTCTCAGAGTTCGATTCCCTCTACCCGCACAAAATACAAAAAGACCCCATGTTTTATGGGGTCTTTTTGTATTTATTTGTGAGACAGAAGAGGGAATCGAAGACCGGAAGCCCACGTGCCAAAGCACGAGAGGGGGCTGAGGTGGGGTCGAGCGCACTTAGTAGATTTCGAGCGAAGCGCGACTTTGTTTACTTACGAACTTGTGAGTTAGTAAACAAGAAGTACTCTTGTGGTGAAGAAATATACTTAGTGACGGGTGACCGATTCCCTCTACTGTTTAAAACAGAATCAAACCACCTACACTATAAAGGCCCCACAAGAGTGGGGCCTTTATAGATAGTGGTAAGTAAATATTTACTTAACCTTGCTTAACTGCGTCCTTAAGAGCTTTAGCTGCGCGGAATTTTGGTACGCGCATTGCTGGAATCTGGATAGATTCACCTGTGCGAGGGTTTCGCCCAGTTCGTGCACTTCGCATTTTAGCCTCGAAGATACCAAGACCTGCGATAGAAACTTCTTGACCTCCCTTAAGGCTGTCAATAATACTTCCTACCATAGTGTCTACTGCTCGTTCTGCATCAGCTTTAGTTCCACCAAGTGTTACGTGTACTTTTTCAACGATTGCTGCTTTATTCATATATTTGATTTGCTAAAAACATGTAATGTCGACCTTGTACATTTATTACCAGTACAAATGTTTATATTTCTGTACTGTGAAATTACACAATCATTATACAGAGCACCATTTTAAGCGCAATATCTGCATTTTGGATAAGTATTGCGCGATATTTTATGCTTTTGTGTCAAGAGCTTGTGTAATGCTACCGTGCAAACTCTACAGAACGAGATTCACGAATAACATTTACCTTAATTTCACCGGGATATTTGAGTTCGTTTTCTATTTGAAGTGCTATATCACGCGCCATTTTCTTTGCTTCTAAATCGGATACGTTTTCTGGTGTTACAAACACACGTATTTCACGTCCCGCTTGGATTGCATAGCTTTTTTCAACACCAGGGAAGTTCTTTGCGATAGCTTCAAGGTCTTCAAGTCGTTGAATGTAGTTCTCTAACGAGTCACGCCGTGCGCCAGGGCGTCCTCCTGAGATGGCGTCCGCAACCTGGACAATAATAGACTCAGGAGTTTCGTATGGGTACTCTTCATGATGAGCGATAACCGCTTTTATAATTGCTTCATCTACTCCAAATTTTTGCAATATACGTTTTCCGATTTCGACGTGGGTCCCTTGTACTTCATGGTCAACAGCTTTTCCAATGTCGTGAAGCAGTGCTCCTGCTCGCGCAACGTATGGGTCAGCTCCGAGTTCTTCAGCAAGCATCCCAGCAATATGAGCCATCTCTATTGAGTGATACAGCACGTTTTGTCCGTAACTAGTACGGAAATGGAGTCGTCCGAGTATTGCAATAACACGCGGGTCAAGATTATGCACACCTGATTCATATGCTGCCTGCTCACCTTTTTCTTTAATAGTTTTATTTATTTCATCTTTTGCTTTTTGTACGACCTCTTCAATTTTTGCTGGTTGGATTCGTCCGTCAATAATAAGGTTTTCAAGTGCGATACGTGCGACATGACGACGGATTGGGTCAAAAGAAGAGATTGTGATGGTGTTTGGAGTGTCATCAATAATTACATCGACACCGGTTGCCCGTTCGAATGCTTTAATGTTACGTCCCTCTTTCCCAATGATTTTTCCTTTGACTTCGTCAGATGGAATCTTCACGGAAGTAGACATAATGTCATCAATGACTGAGTTTCCGAGTCGGTGAATTGACGAGGTAAGAATATCTTGTGCTTTTCGTTCAAACCGTTCTTTACCGTCAATCTCGAGTTTTTGAAGACGAATAAGTATATCTTCTTCAGATTGTTTTTCTACAAGGCCGAGGAGTTCCTTTTTTGCCTCAGCTTCACTAAGTCCAGCAATTTTACTTAGTTCAGCCTGGCGCTCTACAGTGAGCGCTTCCGCTTTTTCTTTAAACGCGCGGACTTCTTCAATCTTATTTTTAATATTCTCGACATCAGCATCTATATCCGTTTGTCGTTTATCAAGAAGATCCTCTTTTTTTATGAGACGATCTTCAGTTTTATTCAGCTGTGTGGTTTTTTCTTTTAACTCTGCTTTAAGAGCGTTAAGTGTCTCTTCGGCTTTTGCGTCAGCTTCCTGGGTGATGCGTTTTGCATCTTCTCGTGCTTCAAGCATCATTTGCTTGATTTCAAGTTCCATTGACCCTCGTCTTCCTAAGGAGTGGATCCAACGGAGGAAGTATCCAACTGCAATACCGATAAGTCCCGCGACTATGAGCAGAACTAGTATTACTTTTAATGACATATGCAAGTAGAAACCTTGCTTTCTAGCTGTTTACGGATAGTTATGTAGTGTGTTCGATGTTGAAAAACATTGTTTATGTAAGCCAATTTCAGCAGTTTTTTCGTCCAGAAACATCAGTAAATTAAGGTAAAAAGCTCAATTTCAGAATTAAATAACAAATAAAATACATTCTCAATATATCATGAGTTTTTACCGTTGTCTAATGAGCTAGGTTTTATGATAAAAAGTAAAAATCCAAGTTTTTATCTTGGATTTTTTCCGTACATTTATTAGATTTAAGATTTTTAACTTATTTCAATACTTCGTCGATGATGCCGTATTTTTTAGCTTCATCTGAACTCATAAAGTAGTCTCGGTCAGCGTCTTTTTCTATTTGGGAGACATTTTTCCCTGTATTTTTTGCTAAGATTTTATTGAGTCTCTCTCGTGTACCAAGGATATGTTTTGCAGTGATTTCAATGTCTGATGCCTGTCCCTGTGTTCCTCCCCATGGTTGGTGAATCATTACTTCTGCATTTGGGAGTGCAAATCGTTTCCCTTTTTTGCCTGCTGAGAGAAGTACTGCTCCCATTGATGCTGCCATTCCTACACATACAGTAGAAACATCCGGCTTTATATGATTCATAGTGTCGAGTATTGCGAGTCCATCTGAAACGCTTCCGCCTGGTGAGTTAATATAAAAAGAAATATCTTTCTTGGGGTCTTCTGAGTCGAGAAATAGAAGTTGAGCGATTACAAGATTTGCAGCATGGTCATCAATAGGACCAGCAAGGAAGATAATACGTTCCTTTAATAGGCGTGAGTAAATATCATATGCACGTTCTCCTCCCTGTGATTTTTCAACCACCATCGGTACGAGCTGGTTTGTTATTTTAGAGTCTTTCATAGCCGATATAGTAACAGATTTTGATAAAGAGGCAATATTTTGATTTTAAGGATACTTTATGTATGATACATATAGTAGTAAGGAAGTTTCAAACAATTTTAGGAGACATGCCATGTCTGAATTTTCAGGATATGAATTACCTCCACATCGGAAGAAAGTCTGGGTCGAACCATTTTTATGGAATCCTTTTTTAGTGAGGTGTGAAAAGGGTTTTGTGAAGAAGGGTGATAAAAAGATTGACGCACATTTCAGACTCACGGGTCTTTTTTTCTGGCGTCAGTGGAAACTTGTAAAGGTCGACGAATGACCAAAAAAACCTGTACAGACAACTCTAGTGGGCGGTGCCGCAAAGCATCGCCTCCTATTATTTTTTCTCCTCTGTCTTTTCTTCCTCTAAGAACCTGAACACTGCCTCGTTAGTGAGTTGTGTTTCTACATACGTGTGTACATTTGAAGGATTAGCCTCCTTAAATTTTTCTAAAATAACATCCATTTGTCGGTGCACCTCGTCGTGGTCTGCTGTGATGTGTTCTTGTTTTGCAATTTTATTGAGAATAAGTTGGAGTTGTGCGCGTTTTTCAGCTTGCTCCTTCCACTCACTACGTAAGTCGTCCTCAGTCTTCTTAACATGAGTAAGATAATCTTCAAACTTCATATTCATACGAGCAACGTCGTCCTTCATCTGAGCAACCATTTTATCAGTTTCACTTTCGGTAAGGATCTTAGGAAGAGTTATATCAGTTTTTTCAATTAATTCTTCTGAGAGGGTAATCCGTTTCTTTTCACGAGCCTTCTGTATCTTTTCCTGTGTTAAGTCTTCTCGAACACGAGCTTCAAAGTCCGCAACTGTTTTAAAGTCGCCGAGAGATGCTATAAAATCATCATCAAGTTCAGGTAGGTTTTCTTCCTCTCCTTCACTCACCTTTGTTTCCTCTGCTAGGTCAACGTCAGGATTTTCTGATTGATTCAATGCTTGTTTCTGTGCTTTTTCAAAGCGAGCTTTTCCACGACGGACTTCAGTAAGAACTCTTTCGACATCCGCATCAGTAACCTCAAGGTCATCTTTTGAGCCGTTATCTTTTTGTAGTAAATCTTTCGCGACTTTTAGATAGTTAGGAAGGGTAAATTCTGGAAGTACCGCACTTTTAATTTTAAATCCAATAGGGTTACCAGCAGCAAGTTTGGTAATAGTAACTTGTGGAGCACCAATGACATCAAGATTCTTATCTTGCACGAGAGTAGGGTATATGTCTGCGAGAGCCATTTCGGCAACCTCCCCCATAATGTTTTGTTCTCCAATTTTTTCAACAAGTACTTTCTCAGGAACGTGACCTTTTCTAAAACCATCCATATGAGCATTTTCTCCGAGTTTTTTAAGAGCCTTTGCTCTATATTGAGGAATAACTGAAGCAGGAACTTCACCCTCGATTTCGATTTCTGAGTTCTCTAAGTTGGTTACTGTTACGTTTTCGTATAGTTTTACTGTTTCTGTTGCCATGTTTAGTATGTGTTTACAAGATATTAAGTGTGCCCAGTCTACCCTGTGACTATTGTCTTGTCAAAACAAATGCCACGCAGTGCGTGGCATTTGTTTGCATTTATGAGCCTTGTGTTATTTAGAGTTCGTTCAAAAGGTCGCTAAGTTCTGAGTCGAGGTTATCTAACCCAGTAGTGTTGAGGTCTGCTTCAATGTCAGCTACTTCGTCTGAAGTTCCCTGTGAGTTTAGCTGGTTTACAATAGCGTCAACTTCTCCACCTGATTGGATAGTGGGGAGTTGGTCGCTTCCACGGTCTCGCCCAACTGCAGTACTCCAAAAGTAAATCCCTCCAGCAACAAGCACAATAATAATTATTGCGACTCCAATAAGAGAACCTGAAGAACTTCGTTCTTGTATTTCCTCTTGTGGAACTTGCGGAGCCTCTTCTTGAGGCGTCACTTCTTCCATAATTTCACTTTTGTTTTCTTCGTTCATAGATTTGTTACTTAAAGGTGTTATTAATTTGTTTCTTGTTCGCTAGTCTCGTTCGTGTCTTGGCTGTCGGAGATACTGCTTTTCATTGCACGAATTGTTTGGATTAATGATGCGTGGGCATTACGCAAGTTTTCTTTTGCTTTCGTTAATTCAGAGACAACATTGCCAAACGAATCACGTGAAAGGTCAGCTGCGAGAGCTTCTCTAGCGTTCTCAACTGAAGTTGCAATATTTTCTTTTGCTTTCTCAATGTCATTTTTTGCGTCTCCGATTAGGCGCCTTGATTCAGTCATATCAACTCCCCGTTCTTCAAGTTTTACAATTCTTGATTCAATCCGCTCGGAAAGCTGTAGTAGCCGTGAGATTGCTGCATCCATTTTCCTTTTTACATTGTTTAGAAAATTAGCTACACGTTCTTGTTTTTTTTCCTTTAATTCGGCCAAGCGTTCTTCGCTGTTCTCGTTTGTTTTTTTGTCTCGCAGTTCTTCGCGTGCCTCTCTTTTATTTCCATCATTTCGTAATTCGGTTTTGTTTTCTCGTTTTTTTTGAAGAACATTTCGTGCTTTTTCAAGAAACGTTTGAGGTTTATCATTTCTCTCTCCAGATTCGACTTGGGTATTTCTTACTTCGACATCTTTAACTTCCCGCACCTCTTTAAATCGTACAGGTACTGGTGCTATTTTGGGAGCATCTACCGGACGTTCACTTCGTGCATCGTTAACATCCGTTGTTCCAGGACGAAGCTGGGTTGCTGTTTGGGCGAATGTTACGGATAGAGTTATTAAGAAGAAAACTATTGCAGTAATAATACTTACCATACCGAATGATAGAAATGAATATTTCATAGAATTTTTATAAATATATAATACTTCAAGTATAACAAAAAGAATGTTCCGATGGGAACATTCTTTTTGTTGATAGTACAAACGCTTTATATAGGTGGTTTTAATCAGAAGGGAATTTCTCTTTATATAGTGTAATTGATTTCTCAAAATCAGACTGAGCAGCTGCTTTGTCTTTAAAACCTTTAACTTCTACTTCTTTGTTTTGGACTTTTTTATAGGTAGAAAAGAAGTGTTCAATTTCTTTAATGGTGTGCTTATTTATGTCACCGAGGTCCAATACCTCATCCCATCGAGGGTCCTTAATTGGAACTGCTATAATTTTATTGTCTGATTCTCCATCATCCATCATTTCCATCACAGCTACTGGTCGAACGCGGACAAGTATTCCAGGAGCAAGTGGGTATGTAGTAAGAACGAGCACATCAAGTGCATCATTATCTTCCCACAAAGTCTTTGGAACAAAACCATAATCGAATGGGTAGTCTTGTGCTGTATGCATTGCTCTATCGAGGGCAATTAATCCAGTCTCTTTATCGATTTCGTATTTGTTTTTTGAGCCTTTTGGAATTTCAATAATGACATTCATATCATCTTTAGTTCCTGGTTCAACATCGTGCCATAGATTCATAATAACTAAATGTTAGTGAGTAATTATTCCTCTTCCTCTTTTAGTTCTTCCTTTTTAGTATCATCGGTAGGTTTTTCAGGTTCCTCTGTTGTGCCCTCTTCCTTTGTTTCTTCTTGGGCAGTTTCGGCTGTTTCGGACTCTGGAGTCTCGGCTTCTTTAACAGTTTCTTCTTGTGTTTCAGTTATTTCCTCTGGTGTATCCTTAAGTTTTTCTTCCTCTTTGTTAATAGTAACACCAACTTCTTCTTTTTCTTCAGTAGTATCTCCACCAAGAGAGTGGATATCAATTCTCCAACCAGTAAGCTTTGCAGCAAGGCGTACATTCTGTCCACCCTTACCAATTGCAAGAGACTGTTGGTCTTCGGCTACTTCAACAGTGGCCTTTTGCTCTTCTTCGTCGATTTCAACATTAAGTACTTTTGCTGGAGAAAGCGCTTCCTCGATAAATTCTTTTGAATCTTCTGACCATTCAATAATATCGATTTTTTCTCCTCCAAGTTCTCCCATTACGGTAGCAACTCGAACTCCACGTTGCCCAACAAGTGAACCCACAGGGTCAATGTGTTCATCGTGTGAAACAACAGCAATTTTTGAACGAGAACCTGCTTCACGTGCGACCACTTTGATTTCAACTGCGCCTGACGCAAGTTCTGGGACCTCCATTTCAAAAAGCTTCTTAAGAAAATCAGGATGTGAACGAGACATTCGCAGAAATGTTCCGCGTTGGTTTTCTTCTACTGAGTAAAGATATGCGCGTAACCGTTCTCCTTGTCGGTACCGCTCTCCTGGAATTTGTTCTTCATACGGTAGGATTCCTGTTGCACGTCCGAGGTCAATAAACATGTTGCCTCTCTCGACTCGTTGTACTGTTCCTGTGATAATTTCTCCTTCACGTTCTCCGTATTCCTCTATAATAGAGACTTTTTCAGCTTCTCGTATCTTTTGAACAATAACTTGTTTTGCAGTTTGTGCTGCGATTCGTCCAAAGTCGTCTTTCATTTCAAGAGGAAATGAGATTTCACTATCGAGTTCCGCATCTTTTTTAATACGTTTTGCATCTTCCATCATAATATGATGCTCTGGGTTAAATCGTGAGCGTACGTCGTCCTCATTCTCTGGCTCTTCTTCCTCACCTCGAACAAGTGTGTCATCAACGACAATTTTTACTTGAGAGAATTCAACATCTCCTGTATTTAAATCAAATGTAGCGCGGATAATTTGCCCACGTTTCCCGTATTCTTTTTTATATGCAGTAGCAAGAGATGTTTCGATAGCGTCGATAATTTTTTCACGGGGAATGCCGCGCTCTTCTTCGAGTTGGTCTAGTACTGAGTGTATTACCTTTAAGTCAAACATAATGGTGTATTTAATTGTGCTTTTAAAATATTTTTAAAAAAAATCGCCCGTTTCATAACGGACATCTGTACAAGTAATTTATCACAAAGAGTAAGCTTCGTCAACAATGCACAGAAATGTGCCTAAAACTCACATATGCTCGGGTGTAGTTTTTAGGGAAAGTTTAACCCCGTACGTTCGCAAGCGAACGTACGGGGTTTAGCATTGGTGTTACCTTGACCGATTATCTGGGAGGTCTATCCACGACTCCACGACCGGCAGGCTAGGCACCCACAGTTTTCGGAGTGTCCAGGAGCAGGGCCGCGATCGATTTCATCGTCCTCGACCCACCCCAAGTCATCGCTCCACACAGTCTTTGTTCGCCCAGTTTTCTTCGGATACTTGCTTTCTTCGTCATCATCGTAGCTCATGTTAATCTCCTTTATTTTATGAAAGAACCAGACCATATATTTAGTCTCTCGTCTACATATCAAATATACGCTTTGGCGTGAGTTTGTACAAATTTATCCATCTTCTTGCTCTGAACACTGTATCATTCTTATTTAGAGCCATATATCAATAGTTATGATTTACAAAAAAAGTGTAATTTGATAGGATATTGGGTAATGCATACAGGAGATATGGATATATTAGATTTAACAAAAATTGAGCAAAAAGTTCTCAAAGTGCTTCTTTCCGGCGAATCCCAGTCAGTTGCTGATATTCATAAAAAGTCAAAAGTTGGATATACGTCCGTAAAAGCAGTACTTATTCGTCTCCGCGAGCGTGGATTAGTTCAAAAACACCAGAAAGGTAAACGGTTTGAGTGGAAATTATCTGGTAGAAAAAAAATCAACCGGGAGATATCCGAAGTGTTGTCCTATACCCATTCTGGAGAAGTGATACTGGTCCCCGAAGAGAAGGCAATAGACTTCAATGAGGCACTCAACATACAACTCTTTTCTGGCTTAGATGACATGATAAAAATTATTAAAGAGTCATTTTCTCTACATAAAGCAGAGCGACTTTTGGTGATAGAGAGCCGGTCGTCAACGATAGATATCCTAAAAAAAGTTCCCATAGATGTCATTAACACTGTTAACGAGGTTGCATATACACATCAAATTATTACTGAAGACATAATATCTGAAGGGGTACTTAATGAATTACGTTACCTCGTTGAAAAAGAACCGTCGTGGGCACCGAGCGCACTTGGCCGCACATTTGATATGCGTGTAGTTTCAAGTGAGGTCCTTGATAACTTAAAAGGAAATTTAGCCATTTACCGTGACGTTGTTCTTATTACTGATTGGGATAAAGAAACACTTATACGTATTAAGAATCGTGAGGCGGTAGAATTATTTACAATATTATTTCGTGCTCTTCAAGAAACAGGGAAAAAGATACACGTGAGTGAAGCGTTGAAATAATTTTTACTTTGAGTTTTCAACTATACGTGTGTAAACCTACACTCATAAACTGATATACTAAAAGTACTTCGAGTATGTACATAAATGAAAAACAATTAAAAGAATTTATCCTTGATGCAAATTTGGTTTCTAAAAGCGTGTATGAAAAGGCGGAGGAAGAGGCAAAAAAACGCAGTCAACCAGTGGGAGATATTCTTGTCTCAAATGGAGATATCACCGAGGATGATTTACGTAAGATGCACGCGTATGTTCTTGGAATTCCTTTCATTAAATTGGAAGGTAAGCGAATTGACCCAGAAGTACTCTCTCTTATTCCTGAACCGATTGCTCGGAATCATAATATTATCGCGTATAAGAAGACGGAGGACAGTCTTGAGGTTGCAATGCTTAACACTGACAACTTAACGGCAATTGATTTTGTTAAAAAGAAAGTGCGACTGAAGATACTCCCACGTCTTACTGACACCAACTCTATTAAAGTAGCTCTTAAGCAGTACCAAAAAAGTCTCAAGGATGAGTTTGGTGAAATAATTCAACGCGAAACAGCGTCACTAAAAGAGACTCTCGGAGAAGGTGAGGAAATGACAGGAGAAGACCTTAAGAAACTTGCTGAGGATTTGCCAGTTGTTCGTATTGTTGATTCACTACTTCGTCACGCGATTAACCAGAATGCATCAGACATTCACATCGAGCCGATGGATGAGCAGGTTCTTATCCGGTACCGAATTGATGGAATTCTGCACGACGCAATGACACTCCCCAAGGGAGCTGCTTCATCAATTACTGCGCGCATTAAAGTACTTTCGAGTTTGAAGCTTGACGAAAAGCGGCTTCCACAAGACGGTCGTTTCAAGATGGAAACAGGAAATGAACGTGTGTCATTTCGTGTTTCTATACTCCCTACATATTTTGGAGAGAAGACAGTAATGCGACTTCTTCGTGAAGATATTTCAGGATTCACACTTGAAGGTCTTGGGTTTCATGGGGGAGGTCTCGAAAGAATTCATGAAGCAACTCGCCATAAAACAGGGATGATTCTTACAACTGGTCCTACTGGTTCAGGAAAAACTACAACTCTGTATACTATTCTTAGTATTTTAAACACGACGGATGTAAACATATCTACTGTTGAGGATCCGATTGAGTACCAGATGCCACGGATTAATCAGACTCAAGTAAAACCTGATATAGGCTTTACGTTTGCAACAGGACTTCGTGCTCTTGTGAGACAAGACCCCGATGTAATTATGGTGGGGGAAATTCGAGATAATGAAACTGCGTCGTTAGCAAGCAATGCATCTCTCACAGGGCATTTAGTGCTCTCAACACTCCACACGAACTCTGCGGCTGGAGCAGTTCCACGATTATTAGATATGGATGCCGAGCCGTTTCTCTTGGTTTCAACCATTAATGTTATTATCGGACAGCGTTTAGTTAGAGAATTGTGTGATTCTAAAGAAGAATACAAACTTACGAGCACAGAACTGGAGAAAATAGCAAAGGTAGTTGACCTCGATTCTGTTCTCAAAGCTCTTAAGGAAGAAAATATAGTTGATAAGAAAGCTGAATGGAAAGATGTTCCGTTTTTTAAAGAGAAGCCCTCAGCAGAATGTGCTGATGGGTTTAGTGGGAGACTCGGTATTCATGAGATTTTATATGTGTCTGATGCGGTTAAAGGATTAATTATGAAAGGTGCAACATCTGAAGAAATAGAAGCTCAAGCAAAAAGTGAAGGAATGATGACAATGATTGAAGATGGTATTTTTAAGTGCGTACAGGGGATTACCACTATTGAGGAAGTGTTGCGAGTTGTTTCAGAGTAATAAAATATTATATGCCACTGTTCACATACAAAGCAAAAAATAAAAACGGGGATGTATTTAAGAGTACTGCGTCTGCCAAAGATAAGTTTGAGTTATATGACCTAATTAGAAAAGATGGGTCAGAAATAATCGAAGTACACGAAAAGGGGAGTAGAAGATTTTCAATGAACCAATTCAATGAGTTGTTTGGTGCTGTCAAAGAGCATGAAAAGGTTATCCTCACACGTAATCTTGGAGCAATGATTGAAGCGGGGCTTTCACTTACACGAGCACTTACTGTGCTTGAACGACAGTCAAAGAACCAAAAGCTCAAAATGGTACTTGCGGGGGTTAATAACGACGTAAAAAGTGGGAACAACTTCCATACCGCACTTAAAAAGTTTCCAAAAGTTTTCTCACCACTCTTTGTTTCCATGGTTTTGGCTGGTGAGGAGAGTGGAAAACTTTCAGGAGCTCTTAATCTTATCGGCTCACAGCTTGAACGATCTTATACCCTTAAAAAGAAGATAAAGGGTGCGTTGATTTATCCGGGGATTATTCTTATCGCGATGGTTATTATTGCGGTCTTGATGCTCGTCTTTGTTGTGCCGACACTAACATCAACTTTTGAGGAGCTTGGTGCAGAGTTACCCGCAAGTACACAAGGTATTATTACTGTAAGTAAATTTTTATCAGAACAGACACTCCTTGCAATCTTGATACCAGCATTACTTGGGGCTCTCATATATTATGGTCTCAGAACCAGGAGAGGAAAAAGAGCCTTTAGTTTTGCCATACTTCATGTCCCTATTATTGGGGAGCTTGTTAAAGAAATTCAAGCTGCACGTACTGCCCGAACACTTTCGTCGCTACTTTCTTCCGGAGTCGAAATAGTTACAGCTATTTCAATAACAGGTGAGGTTCTACAAAATCCATATTATAAAGAAGTACTCGCCCGTGCTGAGAGTGACGTGCAGAAAGGCACACCTCTTTCAGGGTCATTTACTGACAATGAGCACCTCTACCCAATTTTAGTCGGAGAAATGATTTCAGTTGGAGAAGAAACAGGTAAGTTGCCCGACATGCTCTTGCGTGTTGCGGAATTTTACGAGTCAGAGGTTGAGCAAAAAACAAAAGACATGTCGACAATCATTGAACCGTTCTTGATGATTATTATCGGTACATTCGTTGGATTCTTTGCACTCTCTATGATTTCACCGATTTACTCCCTTTCAGAAAGTATCTAACATTAAGTCAAATAATTGCACAATGTCACTCTATTTCCATGCATATTTAAAAGGAGGCCAGAAGGGAACATCTCTACTTGATACTGTTTTTGGTACCGCCCTACTTCTTATAGTATTTGTTGGTTTGTACGGAGCATTTCAACTTACACTTGAATTGGTACAAAGCTCAAAATCTAAAACAGGGGCACTTGCACTCGCAAGTGAGAGGATGGAGTACGTTCGAAGCCTCGGATATGATGATGTTGGAACAGTTGGTGGAATCCCTGCAGGAGTATTGGTTGAAGAAGAGACTGAAACGTTAAACGGTATCGAGTATGCTCGTCGTACATTTGTCCAATATGTTGATGCGTCTCAAGATGGGTTAGGTGGTTCGGATTCAAACGGCATAACAACTGATTATAAAGTTGTGAAGGTAAATATTGAATGGGACTTTCGTGGGGAGAGTCGTTCATTTTTTCTTGTTACTAATATAGTTCCACAAGGAATGGAAACAGTGTCAGGAGGAGGAACTCTTCGTATTACGGTACTTAATTCTCTCGGCTCTCCTGTGACAAGTGCACAAGTAAACTTAGTTAACAATAATGTTGTACCTGCAGTATCTCTTTCAACATTTACTAATACGAGCGGTATTGTTGAATTTCCGGGAGCGCCTTCTGCTAATAGTTATGAGGTTACAGTAAGTAAAACTAATTACAGTGGAGCACAAACGTACTCCGTTTCAGTGGCTAACCCAAATCCTAGCCCAGGACATCTGACTGTAGTTGAAACTCAAACTACTTCGTCAAGCCTTTCTATAGATGTGGTTGGTAATGCAACAATACGTACATTTGAATTAGGCACCACCACTCCTCTTGCTGATATTCCGCTTTCAATTATAGGAGCAAAAACAATAGGAACTGACAGCGGTGACAATCCTGTATATAAATATTCATCCTCAATAGACACTGGTTCATCAGGAAGCATTACAGTAAACGACCTTGAGTGGGACAACTACACGATATCTATAGATGATACTGCGACAGGGTACGACATAGCAGAGGTATGTACCCCACAGCCATTTTCACTTCTTTCAGGAGAAAGTGAAACAGTGGATGTATATGTGGTAACTGATACACCGCATACTCTTTTGGTCGACGTTAAGGATGCCGGCGGCAGCGTATTAAGTGGAGCAACAATTCGTTTGTATCGTGGGGCATACGACACAACAATTGTTGGAGGAGTGTGCGGCCAAGCATTTTTTAATGATTCGGTCTCTGAAGGGACGGTAAGTGGTAGCAACCCTTATTCACTTGATGTGTCGCTCTCTGGATATACTTCAGAGACCGTGAGTAATGTTGAAGTGAGTGACGTATCACGGTCAAGTGTTATTTTAAATAGTATATAAGTATGACTCCGAGAAATCATTCAAAAGGGTTCACATTAATTGAGACACTCGTCGTGCTCGCTATTTTCATTGTTGTGTTAGGTGCACTAGTTTCTTCAATTCGGTTTTTTTATCGTTCAAACACGCACGCATTAGAACAATCATTTGCAATCAATAGTGCACGTATTGGGATAGAACGAATGGTTAAAGATACTCGAGAAGCTTCATTCTCTGATGAAGGTTCTTATCCCGTTATTTCTATGGCGACATCATCCTTTAGTTTTTATAGTGACGTAGACGAGGACATTTTTGTTGAAAAGGTACGATATTTTCTTGACGGTACAAACTTAAATAGGGGGGTCGTAGACTCTACTGGAGACCCACTTGCGTATGATGATAACAGTGAGGTGGTCTCATTGGTTTCGGACAATGTGCGCAACAATACTGAGTCTGTAGTACTTTTTACGTACTATAATGCTTCTGGAACTGAGATGGTAAGCCTGACAGATGTCACGGATGTTAGATTTGTCACTGCAGAGGTGGTTGTTAATGTTAATCCAGCACGACTGCCAAATAATTTCTCGCTTCGTTCTAGTGCAACACTACGTAACGTAAAAGAGAGTCAATAAACATGAAAAATTCTGAAAACATGAATATATATAAACAAAGTGGGTACATAACAATGCTAGTTCTCGTGTTCGCTGGTGTGTTTTTTGTAATTGTGACGTCACTTTCTGGTTTTATATTCGTTCAAAATAAGGTTCAGATTGCAAAAGAAAATGTAAGTAAAGCATTCCAAATTTCTGAAGCAGGTCTTGATTACTATAAATGGTTTTTGGCTCACTTCCCTGATGACTTACAAGATGGAACTGGTGTATCAGGTCCATACGAACATACATATGCTGACCCAGAAGGAGGAAATTTTGGGAGTTTTTCGCTTGATGTTACTGGAAATACTCAATGTGGAGTGGTTTCTTCTATAGATATCACATCAACAGGGTGGTCTGACAATAATCCATCAATACAACGTATTGTTACTGGCAAGTACGCCCGCCCTTCTGTTGCCGAATATTCATTTATATTAAACAGTGCTGTCTGGGCAGGGTCAGACCGTACTATTTATGGTAAGTATCATTCAAATGGTGGAATTCGAATGGATGCTGATAATAGATCACTTGTAGAAAGTTCTGTCTCAAGTTGGACATGTACAGCAACTTTTAGCTGTAGTCCTGACTCAACTCAGGCAGGGGTTTTTGGGTTGGGCGATAGTAGTCTATGGGATTATCCAGTTCCACAAATTGATTTCAGTGGTATTACCGCTGATTTAGTTTCAATGAAGTCTATGGCGCAAAATAGTGGAGGAATTTATCTTCCCGATTCAGGTGCGCAGGGTTATCATGTTATTTTTAATAGTAATGGAACATTTGACGTATATCGTGTGGATAGTGTTGGAGATGGTAATTGGTCATATAATAATTTTTGGGGTTACGAACAAGAATATTCTATTATAAATTCCGAGACGTTTCTACAAAATTACACACCTTCTGCGACATGTGGTCTTGTTTTTGTTGAAGATAATTTATGGATTGAAGGTACCGTAAACGGAAAGTTAACGATTGTTTCCGCGGACTTAGTTAA
>JABMNX010000036.1 GCA_013204405.1 Candidatus Kaiserbacteria bacterium
AGAAATTTGTGTTTGAGTAAAACCTAAATTCCTTTTAGTAAAAATAATAATGTGAAGATTATTGCACAAACCACCATACTTAATTACCCGTTCTCTAACGGGACTCCCCTCAATAAATATATCCCTGTCTGAACCAACGCTAATTATATTCATTGTAATTCTTTTGTTATTTGTTTAAGAATACGACCGCGTCCAAAAACCTTAACTCGCTCTTTTGCTCCGTGTATTATCTTTTTCTGAAACAATGTATCATCAAGTACTTTCCTAATAGCACTGATAAGTTCTTTCTTATCACCCTGCTTCACCAACACACCACTTTTATTATGTTCAATAATCTCTGGATTACCTCCGACATTAGTCGCAATAACTGGTATACCGAGAGACATAGACTCCACTATGTGGTGAGAAAAAGTTTCATGGAGTGAATTAAGAATAAAAACATCAGAGGCTTGTATATAGCCAAATAACACATCTTGTTGTAATGCTCCAGTTAATATAACCACGTCCTCAAGTTTAAGTTTCTCTATTTTCTTCTCCAAAAAACCCCCCTCGGGACCGTCTCCTACCACAAGAAGCTTCAGGTTTGGATATGTCTTCCTTAAAGTAGGGATAATATCTATAAGTGAATTAAAACATTTAAGTGGAATAAGACGACCAGCACTTATTAGAAGTTTGCCATCAAAATTAAGTAATCCTCGAAGAGTTTTTTTGTCTTTATAAGATATTATTGGGTCTGGTGTGTTATGTATAACAACAACTTTTTCTTTTACTACCCCCCATACAGATACAACACCTTTCATATACTCACTTGGTACTATTATTTTCTTTGCATATTTAGCTACTTCAGTTTGAGCCTCTTTAAGAAGCCGAATCCTAAACGGGTACTCTTTATACTTTCTTGCAAATGAAAGTGGTGATTCATTAGTATTATACAAACCTGAATTTTGTTCCCAAGCGTAATCTCCAGCTATGCGAACAAAAAAACGTTTCCTTAGGAAAAATGAAGCGATTGCAGTTGGTACACCGACACTTACAGGATCAAGTGCGTACAGTATATCTGCCTTTCTACCTCTCAAGATTATTTTAAAAAAATATACAACATGTCTTATCAGTTTGGGGAGATGTCTAATTTCTCCAAAACTTACAATATCAATCTCATATCCATAAGACGGAAGCTCTTTTGAAAGCATCTTACTGTACGTTGCTGGTCCACCAATATCTGGTGGATACAATGGGGTTGCGATAAGGACTTTCATATTATTTTTTATATTTAAGGTTAATCTTATGGTCTAATTTGAAAAACCTACTACGCATTGCTGGTACAATTATCTTCCAATCGTATCGCGCTTCGACAAGCGCTCGTGCATTATCAGTGACCTCTCGACGCAACAACACGTCAGTACTGTAACGTAAAACCGCTTTAGATACTTCTTCAGGACTATCAACCGAGATACTAATTCCTGTAGGTTTGATATCAGGGTTTTTCTCTGGATCAAAGAGAAAATCAGTAATACCACCCACTTGTGTTCCAATTATAGGGAGTCCTGCTGCCATTGCCTCTATAAATGAATTCCCCATTCCCTCAGACCGTGAAGGTCGTATAAATATGTCAGAAATTTTTAGATATTTCGGAATCTCTTTTTGCTCTATCTCCCCCAAAAAACGAACGCGACTCATAACACCTTTCTCTAATGCTAATTTCTTAAGCTCTTTTTCCTCTGGTCCACCTCCTATTATCAAGAAAATAACGTGTTCCGGCATAAGTGGTAGTGCTTTTATTACTGTATCTACAGCATTCTTATGAACAAGACGTGATGTAGTAATAAGGAATACTGAATTAATTTTTTTCTCTAAAGTCTGTTTAAGAACCTCAAGTTCCCTGCGCGGGTGTTCTTTTGAAAATACCTTCGTATCCACCCCGTTTGGAATTACTACTGGTTTTCCATTAAATCCCATTGCAACTCCCCATGTTGCTAAATATGTTGAAATTGTTTGCATTCGATCAGCTTTTTTAAAGCCTCGAATAAAAAATGGGTAGATTGGAAACATCACTTTTTTTATGTGCTCTATTGGATCTCCTTCTTGAAGAGTTAATAGATACGGAATATTTGGTTTAAAGGTTTTAAATAATCCACCAGGGACACCTGCAGAGTGTGCCATGATTGACCAGACTGCATCGTATGAATATTTTTTATGTAACCGAAGTCCTGTAATAGCTGCAGCGAATTGGTAATACAGTTTGTTAAGGTGAAGTGGAAATCGCTTTAAGTCTTCTCCAGTCGGACGCAACGCACTAAAACCAATCCGATGCACAAGAACATTTCCCACCTGCTCAACTTTTGGAAGTGTATTATCGAAACGAAGTGTCACCATGTGAAATTCGATATCCTTCTTAGG
>JABMNX010000037.1 GCA_013204405.1 Candidatus Kaiserbacteria bacterium
TAATGTCCAAACGTATTTAATTGGCGCTTGTGCTATCGGGCTGTTTGCAGGTGCGTATTTAATCATCCCTCAAGCTCTACCAATTTCATATTCTTCGCAAGAGGTATTAGCAACCCCACAGGGGGTTGAAGTAGTTGAGGAAGAGAAAGTCTCTACTGCTACTCATATTGGAACACCAGGTGCAGTCAAGACAATATACATGACCCAGTGTGTTGCAGGAACGCCATCATTTCGAAGTTCTCTCGTAACGCTTGTAGAGGAAACAGAGATTAACTCTATAATTATCGATATTAAAGACTTTTCAGGTTCATTAGTATTTAGGAGTGAGCATCCGCTTTTGAAAGACAATGCTGGAGGTGGGTGTCGGTCTCTAGACTTATATGAATTTATTGAGAGTCTTCACGAGAAAGGCATATATGTTATTGGACGCATCACAGTGTTCCAAGACCCATATTATGCAAGCGTACACCCGGAGCTCGCTGTACAAAGTGTGAGTACACCAGGAACCCCTTGGAAAGACCACAAAGGGCTTTCATTTATTGATGTAAGCTCACAAGCGTTTTGGAAATATATTGTGGCAATTTCTAAGGAGTCATATGCCATGGGTTTTGATGAACTCAACTACGACTATATTCGTTACCCATCGGATGGACCAATGAATGATGCTGTATATATAAATGACAACAAAGCCGAGGCGCTTGAGATGTTTTTTGCGTATCTCCACAAAGAAGTGAATCCTATTGGGGCGAAGATGTCAGCAGACCTCTTTGGATACACAACGATTCTCCCAGATGATCTTGGAATAGGACAACAGCTCGAACGTGCACTTCCATATTTTGACTACATTGCACCTATGGTGTATCCGTCACATTACAATAAAGGATTTGCAGGTCTTGCAAATCCAAATAGTGACCCATACAAAGTTGTATTCACTTCAATGGTAGAAGGAGTACGCCGAACACTCGCTCATGAAACAACTGTCCGTACTCTTGGTGGGGAAGAGGTCTTTAAGAATGAGGTGGTTCCCGCGTACTACAACGAAGGAGGTGAATTTATAGCGACAAGTACACGAGAGGTATCATCGGGTTACTACACCAAACCAGTGTACGACGCACTAAAACTCCGCCCGTGGCTTCAGGATTTTGATTACGGAGGAGATTACGATATAAAAGAGGTACGCGCACAGATTCAGGCTACATATGATGCGGGACTCACGTCATGGATGTTGTGGTCGCCAAGTAACCGTTATACACGTGGAGCACTTGAAGCCGAGTAAGCTTTGGGCGTATTATAAAGGAGGTATAATTTTGCGCAATTTTGGAAAAGGGAGAGACTATTATGTTTTTGTGCCTCTCAACCTCTAGGTGTAAAGGAGGTGATCCTGTTTCTTGTTAAGGGAGCTTGGTTTTTGACCAGGGTCATCTCTCCATCTTGAATGATTCCAATCTTGGCATAAAGGAGAAAAAATTCAAGGGGCACCTCAGACGGTGCCCCTTTCTCATTTTTCTAGCTTTTTCTATTACTGTTTCTGTAATATACTTTAAATAATATTATGAATCTAGAAAAGATAACCTACATAGGAGCAACAGATGCACGAGGGAAACAACAAGCGTTTGGTATTAAAGCTATTGACCGTTCTAAGCATATGTATGTGATTGGGAAAACCGGAATGGGTAAATCCGTGCTTCTTGAAAATATGGCTATTCAAGATATTCAGAATGGCGAGGGACTTGCGTTCATTGACCCTCATGGCTCTACTGCAGACAAGCTTCTTGACTATATTCCCGAACATCGCATGGAAGATGTTATTTATTTTGCACCGTTTGATATGAATAATCCTGTCGCATTTAATGTCATGGAGGATGTTGGATACGATAAACGACATCTTGTTGTTTCCGGACTTATGAGTGCATTTAAAAAGATTTGGGAAGACCAGTGGTCTGCTCGTATGGAATATATTCTAAACAATGCGCTCCTAGCACTTTTGGAATATCCAGATACAACACTACTTGATGTTAATCAGATGTTTATAAATAAGTTTTTTCGTAAAAAAGTAGTTGATTACGTAACTGACCCAATTGTTAAATCATTTTGGAATGAGGAATTTGCAGGATTTTCAGATAGGTATGCTCAAGAAGCCACACCTGCAATTCAAAATAAAATAGGGCAGTTCACGTCAAACCCTCTCATCAGAAACATTATCGGGCAACCAAAATCAAGTTTTGATATGAGAGATATCATGGATAACAAGAAAATTTTCATTGCCAATCTTTCAAAAGGACAAATGGGTGAGACAAATGCGGATCTTCTTGGAAGTATGCTCACTACGAAAATCTACCTCTCTGCTATGAGTAGAGCAGACGAAAGCGCTGCTGTACAAGCAAAACTTCCACCATTTTATTTTTATGTTGATGAATTTCAGTCAATCGCTAATGATTCCTTTGCTGACATTTTATCAGAAGCACGAAAGTATAAGTTGGCCCTCACTATTGCGCACCAGTATGTTGCTCAGATGGAAGATAATGTACGAGACGCGGTATTTGGAAACGCGGGAACAATTATTGCGTTCCGTGTAGGACCTTTTGACGCAGAAGTACTTGAGACAGTATTCCAACCAAAGTTTTTTGCGGAAGATATCGTTAACTTGGGTAAGTATCAGGTGTATCTTACGCTTATGATAGATGGTGCTGGTTCACCACCGTTTTCAGCATCCACACTTCCTCCTATTAAAGAACCTAGTATAAGTTTTAAGGAACAGATATTGTCGATGTCAAAAAGTACCTACGGACGTCCACGGGAACAGATTGAGGAGGCTCTCAGGAAACGTGGTGAAGGTTTAGTTCCACAAAAACCTGCACCTCCAAAACAAGAGAGCGGTAAAAACAGTGGGCAAGACAACAAACCAGTATATAAGCCACCTCAGAGGAGTTCTCAAAATTCACAATCATCAAGTCCACAGTCTAGACCTGGACAGAGATCGGAACCAAAGGAGGAGATCAATGTTGAACAAAAATCTAAGCATGTTCAAAAAAATGAAGAAAATAACAAGAAAGAAAATGTTCCTCGAAAAGAAAAACAAACAGTCTCGCTTAATGCTCTGAAATTTAAACAGCAACATGATAACAAGGGTCCTTCACCTGAACAGCGCTCTTTATTACGGGAAGCTCTTGAGTCTGTACAAAAAACTTCTGTACGTGACACAGATAAGGAGACAGTAACACCAGAAAAAAAACCAGAACATACTTCACCACAAAAATCACAACACAGAGCGGGTTCTCAATCTGAACAACGACACATTCATCAAAAACCAGCAGATAGAGATACTGACTCAAAAGAGGTTCCCCGGGAAATCCTAGAGGGTATTTTTAAAGACGACAAACCAAACAATACGTAAATCCTGTGCTTAGAGGCATTGTATACATAGTAATAATTTTCTTACTTTCGTTTCCCGCGAACACTTTTGCATCAGTGGTGATTAGTGAGATTATGTATGACTTGGAAGGTTCTGATACTGACAGGGAGTGGGTGGAGGTATTTAACAGTGGAGCCTCTTCGGTTTCTTTGTCTGGATGGAGATTCTATGAAAATGATTCAAATCACAAATTAACGCTTATTCAAGGTAGTGAATCTATTTCCTCTGGTGAATATGCAGTTATTGTAGATGACGCAAGTACGTTTCTCTTAGATTGGCCAGAGTTTTCTGGAACTGTTCTTGATAGTTCATTTTCACTTCATAACTCTGGAGAACAGCTTATTATTCGTGACGGTGAGCTAATTGATATTGATTCGGTTACATATTCTTCAGAATGGGGTGCTAAGGGCGACGGTAACTCTCTTTACTATTCAGGGTCAGAATGGTTATTTGGTAGTCCATCTCCTGGTTCTGGGCCGCTCTCAGCAGCTCTTGACTCTCAAACACAAGTAGATAATAACCAAACAGAGAGCAATACACAGGAACACAGCGTAGGCAGTAGTTTTCCTGTTGATCCTCAGATATTTACTCATATTACTGCTCCAGGAGCTAATAACACAACTGTAACCGTGGGAGCAGATTCTTTGTTTAAAGGAAGAGCCATTGGTCTTTCTGGTGAACCTCTCTCAGGCGCCCGTTTTTTATGGAGTTTTGGAGACGGGGGTAGAGCGGAGGGCGAATCTATTCTCTATCATTACAAATATCCAGGTGAGTACGTTACTGTACTTAATGTTTCTTCTGGGAAGTATTCAGCGGCGGAGCGGATAGTAGTCTCTGTGCGCCCCGTTTATATTCAGATTACGTATGCGGACAAAAACAGGATAGAAGTCTCAAATGAATCTAGCCGAGAAATTAATCTCTCGTGGTGGGTATTTATGATTGGTAGTGGCTCATTTATTATTCCGCAGGATACGATTATGTTACCTAAGCAGACAGTAACTTTTTCCTCAGAAATTACGGGACTGTTTCCTGAAAGTAAATCTGACGTAGTACTTTTATATCCAAACATGATGCCTGTTTCTTTAATTACCCAAAATACTCAAGAGGATATATCTAACAGTGTTTCTAAAGCTACAATAAATAACGACAATGTTCTCCAGCAGTCTATAGTTGGAAAGGTAGTGTCGGTTCCTTTGGTTAGTACAGATACTGTTGTGGGTACACAA
>JABMNX010000038.1 GCA_013204405.1 Candidatus Kaiserbacteria bacterium
TCGTTTCCCTTAGATTCTAGAATATCATTATTAGCGACGTAGAGCGAGTGAGATATTAAAACCCTGTTTTTATATCTCCGAGCCGAGGAGCTACTATGTTTTACATATTAACGACGTAGGGCGAGTGAGATATTATAACTGCTTGGTTTAAATATCTTTAAGTGCAGAAGCTAATATAGCTTAATTATTATAAGTCTACGTTTCCCTCTAAATCAATAACACGTCGTAATTCTGAAAGAGAAGTGACACCTTCTAAAGCTTTAAGAACACCGTCTTGTGCCATCGTCAGGATACCTTGTTTTTTTGCCACCCGATTGATTTCTCGTTCACTCGGGTTTTCTGCTATAAGTCTTTCTATCTCTTCATTTACAATAATTGCTTCAAAAATTCCTAATCGTCCTTTGTATGCGATAGGAGAGTTTTCAGTAGCCTCAAAAATTTTAGTAGTATCTTCTGGTATAAGACTTTTATCATGAATCGTACTAAGAATTTTATCCACTATTTCTTTATCCTTTCCTTCAAGCACCACTTCTTTTTTGTATTCGTCTTTAAGTTTACGTACCAAACGTTGGGCCATAACAACATTTACTGCTGACCCAATTACTTTTGGATTAACACCAAGATCGATAAGTCGAGGGAATGTTCCCGCAGCATTGTTTGTGTGGAGTGTCGAGAACACTAAGTGCCCAGTGAGTGCTGCATTAATTGCAGTTGAGGCAACCTCTTTATCCCTGATTTCACCAACCATAATTACATCAGGGTCCTGTCTAAGGGTTGAGCGAAGACCACTCGCAAACGTATACTTTTCTCCTTCAGTTTGTGTTTGTACGATACCGGGAAGGTGATATTCAATAGGGTTCTCTATTGTGATGATTTTAACCTCTGGGTTATGAATCTTTCTAAGGAAGGCATACAGTGTTGTGGTCTTACCAGAACCAGTTGGTCCTGTGTTAAGAATCATTCCGTTAGGTCGTCCGATTTCGTGTTCAAGAATCTTACGGAGGTTAGCAGGGATCCCGAGTTCCTCTAAAGGTACTGCAATAGTGCGCGGGTCAAGGATACGCATTACAATTGACTCACCATAAGCGCCAGGGAGTATTGAGGTACGTATCTCAGTATCGTTTTCATTTATAGCAACACTGAATCGTCCGTCTTGTGCAGCGTTGTGAATATTTAATTTTAATCCTGAAATGAGTTTGATTCGTGAAAGTAGAAGTCCGTACGTCTCAATATCGAAAGAGAGCACGTCAGTAAGTACACCATCGAGTCGATACCGAAGTCGGACATATGTTTCTTCAGGTTCTACGTGGACGTCTGACGCACCAAGCCCCATAGCACCAGCTAACACCGCTTCAAGGATTCGTGAGATACGATATGCTTTTTTCAACTTCATGACGTCTTCTATATACACCTTAACGTCTGGAATACTTTTTAATTTTTGAATAAGTGCGACAATTTCTTCTCCAGAAATATCAAGAATTCCTGCTTTTGATTCCGTTGAAAAAGATAAATCTTTATATCTCTCCCATGCACGTTCAAGACTTGCACGAGAAACCATAAATACATCCACCTCATACCCAAGCTTCTCAAGATTTTGTGTAACAACCTGGATTTCTTTTTTATTAGGAGCGCGCACTGCTAAGGAGATTCGTTTAGCTATTTTGTGAAATGCAGCCACCTCATAAGCCCGAGCATCCTCTTCTTTAACAAGCCTAAGTGCGTCAGTATTTATTGAAGTTTGTGAGAGGTCAATATACTTAACCCCGTATTTCCCCGACAAAACCCGTGCTAGGTCCTCCTCCTCTTGTTGGTAGAGTTCTGCTACACGTTCTTTTTGTTCTGATTCATCAAATATCGCCATATATGGCTTTATTGTAGTCTTTTTTATCGAGCACAACAAACATGAGCAGTGTACAAGCCTATTGACACAGTGTATGTATATATGATATAATTAATATAGATTAAGAGACTGGTCAGCATAATTATGTGCTATCAGACACCAACAGGAGGAAGCCATGAACGGCAAACTCATTTCTATTCTCGCATCCTTGGCTTTCTTGGCTGGGTGTCAGACCGCTTCGGTTCAATCAGCGCCTAAACTGCCGAAATCTTTGGCAGATAAGGTTGCCGACTGCTCATTTTCAGTCGATAACCGCGAAGGTGTCGCTTGGAACTGCAAGAACCAAGTGAAACTTTCTGTCGAGGAGGCGATGAAGGTTGAAGCTTGGGCTCGTGCGAAAGATCAAGAAATCCAGTTGTCGGGTCAGCCGCCAGTGGTGTTCTCGCTCTTTGATGTCAACGTCAACTCGGGCTACCCGAACTACATCACCCGCGGCCGTTACGACCGTCGTTTATACGGCGGGAGTCACGACGGTTACTACCGGTATAGCTACGAAGGACGTCTCGGTACCAGCAACGTCGACCGTTACAACGCTCATCAAGAGCATAGTTCCTGCCTCCAGAGGCAGAAGTGGGAACGTAATTCAGGAGTACGTCACCCACGCAGATGCTGACGGAACTACTAAGGGCGGGAGGAACACATTGTTCCCCCGCCTTTTTCCATTTTTAATATAATCCAGCTATTTGGTTGAAAATGGTAGAATAGAGATATGTCAGAAATTACTGAGGAAAATCTAACACAAGAAGTTAAGCACTTTTTAGATACATTAGTACCACACACAACCGCAACAGTTATAGGTCTTTACGGTGACCTTGGTGCAGGAAAAACTACATTTACTAAAACACTCGCAAAAACACTTGGTGTTTCGGAGACAGTCACAAGTCCCACATTTGTTATTGAAAAGATTTACACATTAACCGGGCAAAAGTTTTCACACTTAATCCATATTGATGCGTATCGATTAGAGGGGAGTCACGAACTCAAACAGCTTGGATGGGACACAATCGTATCTGACCCGCAGAATCTTATTATCATTGAATGGGCTGATAAGGTTGAGGACATTCTTCCAAAACACACGAGAAAGATTTCTCTTACAGTAGCAGATGACCCGCTCTCGCATGCTACTCGAATTATTTCCTATGAAAGCTAAATCTACAAAAAACAAAAAGTTAGTGTTACTTGATGCGCACGCAATTTTACATCGGGCGTACCATGCACTTCCTGATTTTTCTTCAAACACAGGGGAACCTACAGGGGCGCTCTATGGACTCACAGCAATGTTGATGAAGATTATACAAGAACTTAACCCTGATTATGTGGTTGCGTGTTATGACTTACCAGAGCCAACATTTAGACACGATGTATATAAAGAGTACAAAGGAGGGCGCGCAAAAACAGACGATGAACTCATAGCTCAAATGAATCGTTCTCGTGACATCTTTAAAGCGTTTAATATTCCTATATATGAAAAACCCGGATATGAAGCAGATGATATTTTAGGGACTATTGTTGAGCAGACGAAAGATATGAAGGATATTGACGTTGTTATTGCATCAGGTGATATGGATACACTTCAGTTGGTTAATAAAAAAAAGGTACAGGTCTACACGCTCAAGAAGGGAATTAATGACACTATTTTATACGATGAGAAAGGAGTCATTGAGCGTTTTGGGTTTAAACCAACATTACTTCCAGACTATAAAGGTCTTCGTGGTGACCCGTCTGACAATATTATTGGAATTCCCGGAATTGGAGAAAAAACAGGAAGCACTTTGATTCAAGAATTTGGTTCAATAGAAGATATATATAAAAAACTTAAAAAGAACCACGCTTTTTTTGAGAAAGCTGGAATAAAACCAAGAATTATAGGGTTACTTGAAGATAATGAAGAAGAAGCGCTCTTCTCAAAAATGCTTGCACTCATTCGTCGTGATGTTCCAATTACGTTTACACTTTCTGAAAACGGGTGGCGAGAAAGTATCGATGTTGTAAAAGCACGTGCGCTTTTTGAAGAGCTTTCATTTAGAACTCTCGCAAATCGATTTGATACTCTTTTTAAAACCAAAAACACTGGAGACTCAGGAAGTTTAGAAGAAACCCCTCAAGGGGAAGTTGAGAAAGAAATAGTAGATGAAAAACTTCTCAAAGAAACTGCAGTTGCTTTATGGGTACTGCGTTCTGATAAGACTAATCCAAACCTTGAAGACATACTGCAGTTTACTAACTCGGACACCCTTATATCAGCACACAAAAAAATACTCAGTCTTTTAAAAGAACAAAAATTAGAAAAGATATATGAAGATATAGAAAAACCCCTTATTCCAATTACTGAAGAAATGCATGTCAGA
>JABMNX010000039.1 GCA_013204405.1 Candidatus Kaiserbacteria bacterium
CTTTTACAGTTCCTTTGGTTCCTACAACAACAAATGCTGGAGTCTCAATTTCCCCATGGGGTGTAGAAATAACCCCGGTGCGCCCAAGCGCACCGGAGATTTCTGTATCAAGTTTCTTCTCTATACTAAAAGAAAACTTAGACATTACTCTTTTATTGTCCTCCTACTCCAAGTAACTCAACTTCAAAGTGAAGTATTGAACCTGCAGGAATTGCACCAATTGCTCGGTCTCCATATGCGAGGTTTGCTGGAATTGTAAGTTCTCGCTTTCCCCCAACTTTCATTCCTGCAATTCCTAGGTCCCATCCTTGAATTACTTGACCAGTCCCAAGTGTGAATGAAAATGGTGCTCCTCTACTAACTGAACTATCAAATACTGTCCCATCGTCAAGAGTTCCTGTGTAGTGAGTAGTAACCTCTAGTCCTGCCACTGCCTCAGCTCCTTCTCCAATAACAACATCTTTAGTGATAAGTCCCGTTCCGTGTTCTTGTTCCATATTTATGTTTGTTTCTACAGCGACATTTTGTTCTGACGCTCCGTTATTAAATACAGTATTTAAAATACCAATTAGTAAAATAATAGCAACGACAACAACTGCAACCGCAACTGCTATCATCTCATTCCGATTCATTTCTTTCATAGAAATTAATAATTACCCAATAAATTACCTTTATATTGTATTAGAATAACACCATTTTAAATACAAAGAAACTGTATATATGTCAGTAATTGAGTGAAAATCCGTTACTTGACAAAAGGTATGTTTATATGTTAGAATTAACTTAGAGTATAGATATCGACATGTGTCGGTATTGTCACAATTTTTAAGCCTGAGGAGGGCGGTCAAATGAATGTGTTTGGAAAAATATTCCTCGTATGCCTTTCTCTTGCGCTTGGCGCATGTGGGTATGTCGATTTAACTGCCAAAACCGATAAGGGTTGCACCTTCGCCACAGGAACAGAGGTCCTGAATGTATTTCAAGACCGGACTACAAGATTCCGGTTTAGTTATTCGGGAGAACCTTGTCCAGTGGTCAAAGAAAAAGGAGAAGAATCATGATGAAACGTATTATCCTGGCAATCTTCACTCTTTTCCTTCTTAACCCGGTCTTGGTTAGCGCAAAAGAGGTCACTTTAGTTGGAGCAACACCTAAAAGTAAGCTGGTTGAACTCCATAACGGGAACACATTCCAGATCGTAGATTTGGAAGAAAACACAGTTCTCGACGGCCTCTTTACTGCCGTTACTTTGTCAAAAAGAATCGGAGTTTTATGTAAACCTGACAAGACCTGTGTAATAGTCCTTCCTACCTCTGATGAAATCAAGGTAAATAAAGCACGGACTATTTTCGCAGCAATCACTGTTGCGGTGACCATTAAACTCGTCTTCTTCAACGGTGGAGGAGGTACGGTTACCGGTGTTACTGGTGGCGGTGCTTGCACACCACCAGCTTGTGGAGCACCTGGCGGAGTTGGCTAGGCAGGTCCACAAACAAAAACACCCCGGAGATGCACACTTGCGTCTCCGGGGTGAACTACTTTATATGCTTTATAGTTATTATAAATTCTGGCTAATTAATACCATTGCACCATAGAGTCCGCCGAGCGCGCCAAGCTCGGCTTTTTTTATTTCAGGAAGTTCTGGGAAGATTGTTAGCATGTCTTTAAGATACTGTATTGTACGCTCAACTGGTATTGCAGGGTCCCCCACTATCATTGACCCTCCTAAGACAACAACTTTTGGTGACCAATGAACAATCATATTATTAAGTCCGTACGCAAGATATTTTGCGTACGTGTCCCAAAATCCCGGCTCAGTGATTTCATATGGTTTCATACCCATACGCTTTTCAGTTGCAGCACCGCCAATATAACTTTCAAGTTCTCCACTTTCACAATCTGGGCACATTGATTTATCAGGGTCGATAACTTCATGCCCCGGCTCAAATCCAATAGTCGAAGCATCAATGTGTCCATCGATAAAACGAGCACCTCCAACCCCAGTACTGATTGTCATATATACTCCGATATCTTCTTTTGCACCTGCGCCATGATGCATCTCTCCAAGACCCACAACAGCCGTATCATTTTCTACAAATACAGAAGCGTTGAACATATCTTCTAATTCTTGACGGAATGGCTTCCCTATCCAATCATTAAGATTTGGACCTCCAACGAGACTTCCTGTTTCTTGATTAAATGGTCCAGAAATTCCACCCCCAATTATTTCTATTTCTTCTCCGTTGGAAATAGTACTGATGGTTTCTTCCAATAGCTTCATACCTTTTTTAAAATCTGCAGGTGTGTCAACCACAATAGGTTCGTCAACAAACCCTTTGCAGTCGCGACTCCCTGCAATGCGCATTTTTGTTCCTCCAATATCAAAAAGAATATACATAATTACTCAACAATAGGATTAATAGTTTGGTTAAAAATTTCTGATGCATCTTTAGTATACGCTACTATATTTTCTTTGAAATATGCGGGATGTGCCTCTTGTATTTTCCCAATAACAAAATAGCCTACTGCCAACATCTCTCCGTAAGAAGCTTTCTTGCTTAGTGGTACATAGAGATGTGCGTCATTCTCCTGTTCCTCTTCATATTCAGTACCGTCAATAACAAAATGAATTGTTAGTTCCTTATCATACGGCACCACGGTCTTTGCATGTTTTATCTCTTCATCAGTAAAAATTCTTCCAACAACATGACCTCCAAACAATTCGTCAAACTTAGTTCTGAACATACTCCGAACCTCTTCAAACTTTGATGGAACAGTAAGGATAAAAGCTGAGTACCTTCCTAGGTCTTCAGGTATATCTTTTCGTATAGTATCGATACGAGAATAGATTTCCTTTGAATCTTCTTTGGTATGAGCGAAAATCATTGAAAGATATGTAGAGGTATTATATGTATACGGCTCACGATTTTTAGGAAATACAATAATTCTCTTTGCATCAACAAACTTACTCGCTAAAGCATTCTTATTATTAGTTAAGAGCCACACAGGAAGGTCTCCCCGCAACGCTGTCGCACGTTCAGCAATTTCTACTGCATGTTTTCCACCGGATGCAGATACAATTACAATAGAATGCGTATCAGCAAAATTTTTAAGGTTACTTTCAAAATCACCCTCTTCTGAAAACCGTGCAAACGTATCCTTAAAAAGAATCCTTCCTACAGCATGAGCATTAGCGCTTCCAACCACAAGTGGTTGTAAACCTAGCTTATGAACCTGTAGCTTAGGCAGCTCTTCATCTGCAAAGCGCTCAAGAGCACCACGTACCACAACGTCAAGATTTGGTAGTGAATGTATTGTGAACTCTTTTAATATTTTTAAATTATCATTATTCATAATAAGCACAGTGAAATCGCTGTTATCTGTTTATAATACAAAAAAGACGTACAATACTGCAAAAATAACAATAAGTATTAGTGTCTGTTTATCCTTGTCCATCTATATAAGTATAACGTAAATACTGCATTGGTTTAAAGATACCTTAATATAATTCCTTTGCACGAAGCCAGAAAGAATCTTCCCCCTGCTCTTTAAGCCAGTACCACCATTCCGCACCCCATAAATATTGAGTATCAAATCTGGTATCTTTGGCAAATTGAATAATTTCTTCAAATTTTTCACTATTCATACGGTCAAGCTGAGTTTCTATCGGTGTGTCCACTACTGGTTGAAGAAGCCACGGCTCTGCTGAAAGCTCAATGAGTAGGCTTTCCTTCTTACCAAACAAAAGTGTCATTGCATTATTTTTTATCCGGTAATACGCAGGAGGAAGAATTGATTTAAAAGGTCCAATTTCAGGGTTCCAAAAATATACGTACACACTTGTGCCAAATACATCTCCTAGTTTATACGCACCAGCCCACAACCCAAGGTTTCCACTATCTGTCACCAGTATTGGTCGAGTGGGGTCAAGTCTTCGAACTAGTTCAATTTCCTCCTTTAAAAAATCTCTATCAAGGGTTCCACACTCTTTTTGTGCAAAAACTGACAAAAATGGTTCGTTCTCAACTTGCCAATAAAGAATTGACGAGTTATTTTTATATCTATTTACAACTTCAGTGATAAGCTCCTTTATTTCTAGTTTCTGCTTTTCCCACAACATATCTTTTGCCCACTCAGGCACATGACACTCAGGCCACCGTGGTAAACGTCTACCAACACCTAAAATAATATCGGCATCACGTTTTTCTGCTTCATTAACTTGAAAATCTAACTCATTAAAATTAAAAACATTCTGTTTAGGCTCCACCATTGTCCAATGAGAAGAAAGTCGAAGATGGCGGACTTGTAAGTCATCAAGTATGGCGAGATACACTTTTTTCCAGTCGAGATTCAATTCTTGTGCGTAGAGCGTATTAAACGAAACACCGTAAGTAATTTCTTTTGGTTCTTTCTTAAGTGACAATACAAATAATAATCCCCACACAATAAGTAGAACTGCGGTTACATATAAGACTTTTTTTATCCAATACCTCATATATAAGAACGTGTTTTATAAAAACAAAATAAAGAACCCAATAGTAATAATACCGACCGAGATAGTCTTCTGCCACACATCATACTTTGAACATTTTTCCCCACACGCCTGTGGCAAGCTGTGTCCTGTCAAAACAGCAAAAAAGAGGAGAAACACGAACTGTAATCCCCCAAGTGCTTGAACAATAATAACGTCTCCAAGCTCAATCCCTTTTAAAATCATCAACCCTGCCACCCCTGCAAGGAATTTATTTCCAAGAATAATCCACACAGCTCTTCTTTTTGGAAATTCTACTCTCATATTTTTTTTCTTGGGATGTAGATGTATCCATGGAATTATGAATACAAATAGAGCGGGAGCGACGATTCCCATCCGGGACCAAAAGAAGGCGTTGTCAAAGCTTGTATATCCAAAAAGGACTTTGAGACATACAAAATGAACTGCAAAGAGCACTCCCGAAAGAAGTGCTACGAGTAAGGTTTTTGTTTTAAACCTAAATAGTGAGATAAAGAACGTGCCAAGAACTAATAGAGCAAAGCCCCAGATAAAGTTAGTAGTAAGAGATGTTTTTAGAAAATAAAATCCAAGGAGAAGCGAGGTCACGGCAGAAGTCGCACCGACAACAGGAATAACATCTGACGTATCAGCTCGTTTGAGACCCGTAAAAAGAGAAACAAGCGCTCCAAAGAACGCAAAACCAGCTAAAAGTGAAATAAGTATAATAACCCCATCAGGATATTCAACATTCCCTATTGAAGGAATCGTGATATTATCATGTGGTATAGGTATCCAACTAAAAAGAAACGCTACTACTGCAAATGCAGAGAGTATACTTACGTAAAATGCGTATGTTACCGGCCGTGTTACAACACGAGAAGTAATAATATACTTATCTATTATGGCAACAATCGCATTCAAAAATTGGGCGACAAGAACAATAAATATCCAAACACTCATATTACAATTCTAACATGTTAGACTCACAAATCTTCTTATATTCATAGGCAGATGGTCGAACTGTCCGCTTCTTGGTTTCGTAATCAATTTCAACCAACCCAAACCTCTTGCTATATCCAAGAGCCCATTCAAAATTATCCAACAGTGACCAGTACATATGAGCCCGAACATCAGCACCGTCCTCTATAGCCCTGTGTGTAGCACGTATCTGTGTAACCAGGTACTGAGCACGAATATCATCGTCATCATCCGCAACACCTGCTTCCGCAATAAAAATTGGCTTTTTGTATCGCTTAAGCTTCATAATTGCACCGTAAATACCACTTGGGTACACCTTCCAACCCATATCAGTATCTAAATAGTTTTTTCTGTCGCCAAATTTAGTGTGCCTGTAATAATTAAGGCCAATTTCATCATAATGACCACTAATTGCATTCATAAATTTATACGTTTGAAGATACTGCATAAAAAGAGCTAAACATTTATTAAATGGATTCCAATTCCCTTCAAAGAATCGAACATGCTTAACTACACCCACTAATGTGTCAGGGCTAACCTTTTTAATCTCGATATACGCCCGTCGATGTCCAATAATTAAGTTCCGTTCTATCTTAAAATATACGAAACTATTTCCAAAACTTGCAGTTGCGCCAGTTCGCTCTGACGTCCCATCATCTTTTCCAATTTTTTTCCACAACATCTTAACTTGTTTAAATGGTGGCCACGCGCCATATATCCATCCGTGCGTTGCCCACACATTCGGCTCATTTATAGTTGAAAAATGTGTACACGTGCTACTTAGTTCTTTAACTACAAATGCACAATACCGTGCAAAAATTTCTGGAGAGTCTTTGCGCTCAAAACCTCCTGATTCTGAAAACCATAACGGTAATGTAAAATGCCAAAGAGTAATAAATGGTTCAAGTCCACGTTCTTTGAGTGCCATCAAAACATCTCGGTAGTGCTCTATTTCTTTTTCATCAAACCTTCCTTCCTCAGGCTCAATACGAGACCACTCAATGGAAAAACGGTGTGCATTGTGTCCTAGATTCTTTGCAATATCAAAATCCTCCTCATATCGATGGTAGTGGTCAGATGATTCACCCGCTACAGGCACCTTCTCTTCACGTCCGGCCTTTGCCCAATCGTTGTTATCAATTCCTCCCTCCACTTGATACGAAGATGTTGCTGCTCCCCAATAGAATCCATTTGGAAAGGTTAATTTCATATAGATTAGTATATCAAAATAAATACCCCACACGTATAGGGTATTTATTGGAGCGTTTATTTAAAATGCTTTCTATCTTTAAGAAGTCTGTACAGACCTACGTACCACCATCATTACAACTATAATGAGTGCAAAAACAGTAAATGACATCAGAGGAAATGTAATATACCCAAATTCAAACAAAAAACGCTTTGCACAATCCCCTGCTGCTGCAGGGCAATTAATGAGGTCAGCACCACCCATTTGAAGGTAATGTTGATAGAGAGCTATCACTACTCCAACCACAGACAGCGAGATAAGATAATCTGCAATAAAACGTTCCTTTTTAAAAAGAGCTAACCCTGAAAGAATAAGTTGTGGGTATAAAAAGACCCGCTGAAGCCAACAAAGACCACATGGGACAAAACCAAATATTTCAGAGTATGTCAGACTAAGAACGACTCCTCCTAACGAGAGTAAAAACACAATATGAATACCATATGTACCTATCAGTGTAAGTATTGGAGAATCTCTTTTAAAGAAATAGAGGAAAAGAAATAAAACAATCCCTATTTGCATAAAAATAGTTCCAATCGCTAAGAGAAAATTAAACTGAACCACAATTTCCGACATATTTTATAGAGGTAACTCACACTTTGTTTTTTCTGCCAATGTTTCAAAAGGAAGTGTTCCAGTTAAACGGCTACCATCAGAAAATTCCCACGTTGGATAAGCTTCTATACCAGCGTCAGAACAAATAGGAAGCTGTCCTTGTCCATCTGCTGTTGAACACTCAACATAATTCAAAAGTCTTTCTGATTTTCCAAACAACTTCTTTTGATTTGCACAATTAGGACACCAAAATGCTCCAAAGAATTTTGCGCCATTGTCAGCTGTACACTGAGCAAACTCATCATACTGACCAGGAGTTGTAGCATCATTATAGTAATACCATCCAAATAACAGGATAATAATTACAACGAGAGCTATTACGATATTTTTTGCATTCATAATTTACTACTCTACATTAATTTAGGGAATAATACAAAATGCTGGGTCATTACAATCAGTGTCAGCAAATGTGCCGTCAATGTCCACGTCGAGTGCCTCTTGATCCAATGATTCCAAGATGACTCTGAGAACGTAGCTAGTACATAAGCCAGAACCACACCCCGTCCCGGAATAATCTGTTCCTTGGTATGTGTATGCGTACGACCCTGTGTTAAGTGGGTCCACTGGGAGCATCTGAATGTAACCTCCGTCAACTAATAAAGATAGGTCTGAGCCAGAAGGATATAGTCCATTCTGGTCTGCGCTAAATAATTCAAGTGCATTCTTTATTTGTTGAAAATCTTCGAAACGTCTACTGTCACGACTCTTACTACGTGCATCGCTTAATATTACAAGGGTTATACTCATAAGAACTCCTATAATTGCCACCACGACCAAAAGCTCAATGAGAGTAAAACCATGTTTTCGTGTGTGAGTTTTAAACATATCTATCATAGTAATATTAACACACAGCAGCTACAAAGCCCTGTGTGTTCAAAAGATTATTGAATATAAGTTATGTACACAATAGCGCCATCAACAATTAAACCGCTTATTCCAATCAGTAAGAGAATGACTGTAGCCCACACAGGTACCACTCTCTCTGTCCGCAAACTCCATATAGAAAGTATAGTAATAAAAGAAAAAACCAAGAGTCCAAATATGTCAAAAAATTCTGGTCGAATGAAATTAAACATTCTGTTCTGTTGTTACCCCGTCAAAATGTTCTTCGATTTCATCTGCTTTTGTGTGTTCTACTACCCCATCTTTGTGTTCAGGAGGTGAGTAAATTGAATACAACTTAAGTTCCCCCTGCCCTGTATTAATAACATTATGTTTCGTCCCCGCTGGAACAACAACGGCAAAGTCCACTTCAACCACGTGCTCAACCCCATCAAGTATTACCTGAGCAGTCCCCTGTTCAAAGCGTAAAAACTGATCGAGGTGGTGTGTCTCCTCGCCAATCTCTTCCCCTTGCTGTAGGTTCATAAGTACAAGTTGACTATTTTTTGCAGTATAAAGCACTCGACGATAGTCAGTATTCTCTAACGTCTCTTTCTCAATGTTTGTAATATACCCTTTCATATGATTTTTAGTGTGTTAAAAGTCTACTGCACCCTCAAGGAGTACTCAAGATTCCTACAGTGTTGCCACACTAAGGAATCTACTGCACCCTCAAGGAGTACTCAAGATTCCTACGGTGTTGCCACACTAAGGTGAGAAGTGAATACTTGGAACTTTGGCTTACTGTAGCATTCCCATTTTTATAGTCGTTTCACTCCTTAAAAATTAGGTCACAAGAGGTTGTCGATATCTCGACGACAGGAGAGATGTCATACAACCTGAACAGTTCCTGTAAGGAATCTACAGCATTTCATGCGGACGTAAACCTTTTTTTGTTTTAACTTTCTTGGGTTCGCTTCTCTTCTCTTTCTTTTTGTCCATTCCTTTTGCCATATATATTATATTATGCTCTTAATTACCTACCTATATATAATACTATTAAATATAGGATACTCAACAGCTCTACTCGAACTCAAATAAAATATCACTGAAGTTCTTCACTTTATTTTTACTATCTATTTCAATCCCCTCTTTTTTATACAATTCCATGCGTTCTTTGTAATGTTTTGGGTTAACCCATATACGCCCATCCGCATATACAATACGGTGATATGGAATACCGGAAACGTCTTTTACTTTAGAGAGAATACTTGTGATGCTTTGAGACGAAAATGCTCCACCGCCAGACGCTCGTGCGATTCGACCATACGTAGTCACTCGTCCTTTCGGAATTGATAGCGCAGCGCGCAATACTCGTTTGCTAAACGTTTCTGTATTATTTTTCTTATTCATACCAACCATTTAAAAGTAAGTCTAGTTGAAATAAAAAAACAAACAACCTCATCGCTCGACGAGGTTGTTTGTTTCCATAACATGACTTATTTTATTAGTTCTCAGAAAGAACTCTTTTCATTAAGTCTATTTCCACTTGTTGTGTTTTCAGAATATTTTCTGAAAGTGTTCGAATTTCTTTCTTGTCACTAAACATAAGTGCTTGGTTAGCCATAAAAATAGCTCCTTTGTGATGCCCAATCATATCGGTTATAAATGTGACATCAAGCTCTTTCCCTGAAATGGTGCTTAGGTCACGCATCATCTCCATATAAATACCTGTGTCTTTAAATGGGGTATCATACCAATTTTGGTACCATGTCCTCATATCAGCTATTTCTTTTTCCTGAGAGGTGATAATTGCTCCGGCAAGTTCCTTTATTTCAGGAATGACTCCACCGCGTTCAAATACTTCCCGTGCTGTATCAACAGCCTCTTGGTGATGAGGAATCATTCCTTCTATAAACTCTCTGTCAGTGGCAACGGTCATACTGTGTTCCATTTCGTGACTCATACTATCTTCCTTGTCGTCATGCATTTCCTCGTTCGTCATATGTGTATCCTCTTGGGGTGTAGTGTTTCCATAAAGATACCCTCCTAGAAAGCCAATAATAAGCAGTAATACTGCAATTCCGTATTTATTCATGTTTTTTATTTTCTAATTTCGGATAATAAAACCGCAAATCAGTTATAAAGTATTGGCTGTAAGGTACCTCTTCGGAGAGCTTCGAGTAAGTAATTAAAGAGTTTTGATATTAATAAAGAAATCCTTATAACCATTCTAGTATGTAGTCTTTTGTAAGAAATGGTATGTCTCTTTAGCTCAAACAACTGCGTCCACAATAAGAAAATACTTAAAGCTACGGAGATTAAAGCAAATAACCACTTTCTGTCAGTATTGTGCATCACTGCCTCTAGTCCAACACCATAGACAGCTTCCTCATGATAGTGATTCATGTGAGCTATATGCAACCCAAAAGAAAAAAGTATAAGGAGCGCAATGAAACACAAAACGCTTCTACGAAGCAGGGTGGATTTAAATAAATTACTACCTGAACTAAATCTCATTAAAAGTATTATACATGTTTGCAGATGCTACAAAAGTAGAGACACGTGTAACTTAATTTAATAACCAAACAAAAACCAAAAGCACCGCTTGCGCGGTGCTTGTGGCTTGCCCAAAGTATCTATCAGTCCTGTTACATACTGCGTGATTGTTCTTTTAACGGATCAATCATCAACACTTTAGATATTTAAAATAATACTCTACTATCGTATATGTGCAAATTCAGTTTGTGAATAAACCTGTGGATAGTGCGTGTATAACTCCACTACACATATTAAGCACTCTTACTGGTGTTTAGCTGCGTCGTCTTTAGACATAAACTTGAACATGTTTCCATCACAAGTTGTACACTGTCCTTTTGCAGAGTAACGATTGTTTTTCTCTGAAATCTTAATGTCCTTCATTACTTGCATAGTTGGCTTCTTGTTTTCATCTCGACATCTCATACAAAGTCCTTTTAATTCTGCCATGATATATATTTACATTAACTTAATAAATGCTCTAACGTCACTAATAACGTATCCACAGGGTATACCAGAATAGTCCAGTTGTACACCTAAATAAGCCATATTCCTTTATTTAAGCCATATTTGCGCCATACATTTACTGGATAAATAATCTTCATTCATGTACAGTACGAAACAGAAATACACTTCTATTTATGAAGCATGTATAAGTCCTTCGACAACAGAAAGGTAGAACGATGACAATTCATCATGTTGGTGGTGTTTCACTGCCAAACGCACCAATCATGATTGGTGCAGGGGTATGCAAAACCCCACAATCAACACGAAAGTGGCTTACTGTTGCCCCTGTCGTCTCTGGGTCATATACGCCCGAGCAACGTGAAGGTAACAAGGGAAATCGACTCTTTTATCCTGATACCTTGGATGAGTTACTAAAGACGGGCAAGGGTTTTAACTGGTTTGGCATGCCGAACATGGGGTTCAAGGCCGCGGCTCGTGAACTCGCAGGATACAGGGGCGAACAACCATTTGTTGTTTCAGTTGCTGGCTTCAGCGTCGAAGACTACCTGGGCGGCGTGGAGAAATTTACTGTCGTCGAAGGTGTTGCGGCGATCGAGCTCAACTTCGGTTGCCCCAATACCAAACATGGCAAGATCATGTCGTTCGACCCGAACTCACTCGATACGCTTTTCCGGCGTCTCGGTAAGTCCGTAGGAAAACCGATTTGGGTCAAGTTTTCGCCGTACGATGACACAGGACTCTTGAAAGAAGTGGCGAGTATCGTCAACAAATCTCGAACCATCCGTGCTGTTGTCACCTGCAACACCGTCCCGAATCAATTTGCAGGAGAAGGTAATCTGTCGTCACCAAACAGTTGCGGCGGACTTTCTGGTCCGGCAATCAAACAAACCGCACTTGAACAAGTGACTCAGTTTCGGAAACATCTAAATACTGAAATCGATGTCATTGGCGTCGGTGGGATTACCACTGGCAACGATGTGATAGACCGTCTTGATGCGGGGGCGAAAGCAGTCCAACTGACTTCGCTACCGTTCTGGTCTGGTAATCCCGGCGACTTCTGGGAAATATTGCTCGACCAAGACACAGGTGGTCGACTCGAAGCGTACCTAAACAACGAACTCTGACGGAGGAAAGCAAATGTCAGCACAAAGGAGACACACTATAGGTCGACCAGATGATATGCATGTGCATTTTCGTCAGGATGAACGTATGGCGGCTGTAGTGCCGTTTACCGCTCGACAATTCGGCCGTGCAATTGTTATGCCAAACACACAACCGTACATCTGTACGGTCGATGAAGCGGCACAATACCGTGACCAAATCATGGCCGCGGTACCGAGTGGTGTAAAGTTCATACCACTTATGACGCTCTATCTCCAGACCACAATGAGCCCGGATACAATTCGTGCCGCAAAACAGTCTGGATTTATCCACGGCATCAAGATGTATCCAGCCGGCGCAACCACAAATTCAGATGGTGGTGTAAAGCGGGTGCGAGATGTTGAGGAGCAACTCCGTGCCATGGAAGAAGTGGATATGCCGCTCCTCATTCACGGAGAGTCGGCCAATCCGCAAGACGACGTTTTCATGCGCGAAGACATCTTCTATGGCGAAGCATTCGCGTGGCTCATTTCAACTTTTCCGAAACTTCGGATGGTCTGTGAGCACATCACGACAAAGACTGCTGTTGAAATGGTCAAACGTGCACCGGAACATCTTCGTCTCGGCGCAGGTTTCTAAACTCACAAGCTCGTTAAGAACCTCCTGCCCTGACTCGGCGACCCAGAGGGTACCCCGCCTCCGTCTTTCGAGTCCTATCTGGAACAGAGGCAACAGTAAAGCCCCAACACTATTCGTGTTGGGACTTACTGTGCCTTGCTGCCGGACTAGGGCTCGAACCTAGATCGCTGGTACCAAAAACCAGTGTCCTACCATTAGACGATCCGGCAATGTATTTAATTATAGCAAAAATACTTACATATCTTGCCTTAATTATAGTAAGTTATCAAGGAAGAGCGCCCGCAACTGTGTGCGAACGCTCTTATATTCCTCTCTATCAATGGATTGAAGGGGAGATGAAGTAGGCAGGAAGTCTAGATGTATACTTCAACATATTCAAATACTGATTAACGGTCTCGAATATTGCATCTACCCGTTCCCCGGTATCAGGGAAAGTCCTTGCTAAACGACTTACTAGAAAACCTCTACACATACTAGTTTGCCCCATGATAAGCAAATAAAGAATTCGTTTCTCGTCAACAAGATTCTTCCCGTCGAGTGATTCCACCTTGTTTGCATCCGCCCAATCGAGAAAATTTATACAAGTGATAGCTAGTGCAGCGTATTGTTCTACCTCGTCAAGTGAGGGGACAGTGACCTTCTTGGTCCTGTAAGGAAGATTGGTTATTTCCAAGGAATATCTTAGTTCTTCCCACTTATCTAGATCCCAATCTCCATTTGGTTCTTTGTAATATCTTGCTAAACTCACTATTTTATCAACCATAACACACCCCCCATTCTCTGTGGTTCTGTGTTGTTCCATTCTAAAATTACTATATTCCCCTACCTAATCTATTGCAACTGTCATTAATTTTACCAGTGCGAGTTCTAGTGGAAGTTGTGTAATGTATGAGCGTCCTGTTGTATCGTACGCCCCCAAAAGCTCATACAATACTCCTGAGTTGATGTTTGAATCCTTGTCTTCACTCAGTTTCTTAAGGAAATCAAAATCTTCTTTCACAAACTGTTCTTTGAACCCAGCTTCCATCTCTTTTGCATATTTAAGTAGTAATACTACTCTGATTTTATGAAGTACAAGTTTTAAGAACGTCTTCATGTCAACATTCTGAGAGACAACATTCTGGACTACTGTAAGTGCGTCATCTAACCTCTTCCCTGATATAGCGGTAATTAAATCATTAACGAGCTTCCCTTTTGGCGCTCCGGTGACTAACTCTACTTCTTCAATACTCACCTTCTTGTCTTTACTCGACGAGAGTATTTTTTGCAAAATTCCATGTGCATCACGGAATGAACCCTCTGCCAACATTGCAATTAAATCAGCTGATGCTGGTTCAAGAGAAAATTTCTCTTTCTTAGCAATGTTTGAAATCATCTGTGCAAGTATTCGTTGACTTGGCTTCTTGAATGTAAAACTCTGACAGCGTGACACTATTGTATCGGGAAGTTTCTCAGCTTCTGTTGTCGCCAACATAAAGACTACGTGTTTAGGAGGCTCTTCTAGTGTTTTTAAAAGTGCGTTAAACGCTTCTTTAGTAAGCATGTGCACCTCGTCAATTATGTACACCTTGTACGGTGACTCTAGTGGATAGGTATGCACTGAGTCACGTAGTTCGCGAATGTCATCAATACCGCGGTTTGATGCAGCATCAATCTCATATGTATCATTTTCTGACGCACCAATTGCGCGCGCTAAAATACGCGCAATACTGGTCTTCCCTGTTCCTCGAGAGCCTGAGAACAGATATGCATGAGAAATATTCCCTTGCTCTATAGCCCCCTCAAGCACTGAAACAATATGCTCTTGACCAAGGACATCCTTAAATCCCTCTGGGCGATATTTTCTATAGAGTGCGACTTCTGACATGAAAAGATTATACCACAGAGCTATTCTCTAAATACGAATGAACAATACCCTCGACCTCCCCTGCATCACGCGCATTCATAAGCTTAATTCGTAACTCTTTTGCGCCATCCCACCCACTCACGTACGCCTTGTAGTGTTTCTTCATAACATTAAAACTTTTAACATCTCCGAGTAGTTTTTCGTATAGTTTAGTGTGCTCCACCAACACAGTAAGTCGCTCTGTAATGGATACTTCTTTCTTATTGTTATCAAACAACCATGGGTTACCAAATATGGCGCGACCAAGCATTACTCCATCACACCCAGTCTCGTCTACTTTTTTTTGTGCATCTTCTAAATCAAGAGCGTCTCCATTTCCTAAAATAAAAGTCTCGCTTTTTAATTGGTCACGAATTTCAACTGCTCGTTTAATATGACTCCAGTCTGCAGGGACTTTAGACATTTGTTTTCGAGTACGTGCGTGGAGAGTCAGTGCCACAGGCTCTGCTTCTAACAGTATAGGTAACCACTCTTCAAGCTCATTTTTATTGTACCCAATACGAGTCTTTACAGAAACTGGAATATCTTTTCCACTCTCCATTACTCCATCCTTCGCGGCACGAATTAATTCTTGAGCTAATTGAGGATTTTTCATTAATGCTGCACCTGCCTTCTGCTTTTCAATACTCTTGTCGGGACACCCCATATTTATATCAAAACCATCAAATCCACACTCCACCGCGTACTTTGCGGCTTTTTTCATCATTTCAGGGTCTGATGTAAAAAACTGAGCAACAATTGGTCGCTCTGCTTCAGAGTACTCTAAATCCCTCTTTATCTTTTCTTGCCCTTCCTTGTCAGCTAAAAACAACCCGTCAGCAGAGACAAACTCGGTCCAAGTTACATCTGGTTTTCCATACGTAGTAATAATACGGCGAAATGCAGGGTCAGTAACATCCGCCATTGGCGCTAAAACAAAAAAAGGCTTCTTTAGTTTTCCCCAGAATCCTTGATACATGTTGACAATACTACCATACTATGACATAAATACCATAGTCCAGAACAAATTAAGGGGTTCAAACTAATGCGTATCAACACATTTAGAGAGGGAGCACTTTCCTGTGGTGGAAACCCGTTCTCTCCGACATTCAGGCTCCTCAAACATATGGAGTCCGTCGAAAATAAGAATGGGGGTCGCAACCCACACGCTCTCATTCCCAGACTCATCACCTGGTTTAAATCACTAAAAAAATAAACCAGTCACATTCACCCGGCCGTCGCTCACGCGACGGCCATTCTGTTTTTATACATAAAAGTGATATCATCATGTCTAGGCAAAATGAAAGGTGGTTCCAAATGAACGTCTCACTCACGGAGTGTATTGTACAAGACACCAAAGAAAATATGGCGCGTAAACTTGAATTTGATGAGATGTTTCAAAATTTCATCAGTAATGATTTAAACGCTTCCACAAGAGAAGTTGTGAAAATGTTCATCGTGCTTATGCTCGAAACTCCTTTCAGGTATTCACACGAAATCAAGCAGACTGTAGCCAAGCTTGAGGAGCTTGGAATTAAGGATGATATTGAATGGATTAAAAAAAATGTTCAACAACACTACCGTTGAACGAACTTTATGGATTCACTATTAAGCGACCGCATACTCCGCGGTCGTTACTTTTTTACCTCAACTTAAAATAGACCTTATTACCAAACCGCAAATCTATATATTCTATGTTCACCATTTCTTCGTTTCTAAATGTCTCAGACCCCAAAACTACTTTAAAATTATCTAACACTTCAGATGAACGTTGTTTTCGTGCAAAAATAATTTTACTTCCATCTTCCATATATAACTCCATGTCATCTTCGTCGAGCGGGTGCAATTCAATTGGTACAAGCTTAAGTTCTGCTATTGCATCAATAAGGATACTCGCTCGGTTAAATTCGTTGTCTGTCTTTAAGTAATAACTACCTACCGGATCCACTTCATCAAAACTTCCGTAGTATCGAAAGAAAACATTTCCCGTAAAATTTGGTGCTTTGGAAAAAATCAACCCATTTCGATTTAAGAAATAACAATCACTAACCATCTCTTTAGGTAACTCAACACACCAGAGTGCATATGGTTTTTGTTCCTCAACCTCCATTGCAAGTGTCTTAAAATTTGTACGAACTAGGTCAACTGACTCAATCTGTTTAAATGAATTAAGCACCGCAGCTTCTATCCTTTTTTGAGGATATATAAACGTATTAGTTCGAGGGAAAAGAAAAAAATATTTTCCCAATAAAACTTCACCGGTAACACGTTTTAGTTCTGAGTCTGGTATAACGCTATTCCCATGAATTACAATCTCGCTAATTTGTAATGTTGGACGGTGCAAAACCCACGAACTAACTCCAATGATAATAACGAAAGCAGCTACTCCGCCGCCAAGTCTAAGGAGAAGTTGTTTACGCATACGCCCCGCGAGTTTCTTTGATCGCATCGTTCTATGCCGTTTAAACAATTTCATGTTATTTTGAGATTACATCTTTTCCAAGATATTTTTGTAGTACTTCAGGAACTTTAATCGAACCGTCTTCTTGTTGGAAGTTTTCTACTAACGAAACAAGTATTCGTGGTGTGGGGATAGCCGTACAATTAAGAGAATGTGCGTACTGCATTTTTCCATCTTTGTTTTTATATCGCGTATTAAATCTGCGCGTCTGGAAGTCATGGAAGTATGATGCTGAGCTGATTTCTCGATATTTTTCTTCAAGTGGTACCCAGAGCTCTATATCATATTTTTTTACCTGACCTTGTCCAATATCACCACCACAGTTAAGAACTGTATGGTATGGAATTCCGAGGGATTCAATAAATTCTTCTGTGTTTCGATTAATCCACTCATGTAGTCGGACAGATTCCTCATGACTCGCTTCACACAATACTACCTGCTCTAGTTTGAAAAATTCATGAACGCGAATAAGACCTTTAGTATCTTTTCCATGACTTCCCGCCTCCCTTCTGTAACATGGAGAAAACGACAAAAACTTAACAGGAAGAATTTTTTCGTCTATTACTTCGTCAGAGTAGTATCCCATCGTTGGCACTTCAGCAGTACCAGCTAAGTAATCATCATCTTGTGTTTTGTAAATATCATCAGCGTCGTTAGGTAAATGACTTGTTCCGTACAAATTACTCTTACGTACAATTGTTGGAGTAATCATTGGGGTGAATCCCTTCTTGAGAAAGAAATCCATTGCGTAGTTCCAAATAGCCCATGAAAGAAGTGCCCCATCGTTTTTTAAGAAGTACCCACGAAACCCATGTACTTTTGTTCCCCGCTCAAAATCAACCATATCAAGCTTGGTCATGAGTTCAACATGATCTTTTGGAGTGAAGGAGAACTGTGTCTTATCCCCCCAGACTTTTATCTCTTTGTTCTCGCTATCATCTTTACCATCTGGAACTGAAACATCAGGAACATTAGGAACCTGCAACATTAGCTTCTGCCACTCTTCCATTACCACCTTAAGTTTTTCTTCTTCTTTTTGAAGTTCAGCTTTTAATTCTTTCATCTCTGAAATTGCCCTCGCTTGTCCAGTGGGGTCTCCCGACTGAGCAATTTCATCACTTACCTTATTTTGTTTTGCTCTTTTTTCTTCAACAACTAGTAACACTTCTCTACGTTTATCGTCTAATGAAATAAGTCTATCTAAATCAAAATCGATAAGCTTTTTTCGAGCTCCTTCCTTAACTAGTTCTTGATTTTCTCTTATAAAGTTGATATCTAGCATAATGAGTGAATATATACGTGATACGATACATATTACTATGGAGAGTGATGTGATACAACTTAATCCCTCTGAATTTCCTTCCCTATTATCTGAAATAACTGACCCGCCTCAGAAACTCTATATACGAGGAACTCTTCCTAATCCCTCTTCGAAGCTGCTCTGTGTAGTTGGTTCGCGACGACATTCTCCATATGGAAAAGATGTTTGTGAGACCTTGATACAAGGTCTTTCTGGGCACGATATTGTAATAGTGTCTGGGCTAGCACTTGGGATTGATGCAGTTGCACATAGTGCAGCCCTCAAAGCAGGTCTCCACACAATCGGGGTCCCTGGTTCTGGACTTGATGACTCGGTCCTCTACCCGCGAACTAACAGACTTTTAGCTCGTGACATACTGACCTCTGGAGGAACACTTCTTTCAGAGTTTGAACCAATGTTTAAAGCGACTCCGTACAGCTTTCCACAAAGAAACCGGATTATGGCGGGAATGTCTCACGCAACCCTTGTTATAGAAGCTGGAGAAAAGTCAGGGACACTTATCACCGCACGCCTCGCAATGGAGTACAACCGTGACGTGCTTACGGTACCAGGTTCTATTTTTTCTGGTCTCTCGTATGGACCACACATGCTTATTAAAAATGGGGCCACGCCAATAACAGAGAGTGGTGACATTCTTGAAGCCTTTGGTATTAAGAGTACCGACGAACATTCTAATCTCGATACACATAAGAATCTTGGAGAGAACGAAAAAAAAGTGTTACAGTTTCTTGAACATCCCATGTTGAGAGACGAGTTGTTAAGTGCTCTTAAGTTACCTATCAAGGATGCTCACATACTACTTTCAAGTATGGAACTAAAGGGGTTAATTGTAGAGAGGCTTGGAGAAATACGACGAATGTAATACACAGTATCTATATTATAATATTTGACAGATCATTGAGTTTAACGTACATATTAGAATCTATGAAGTTATTAATAGTAGAATCGCCGGCAAAAGCCAAGACAATTTCAAAATATCTAGATGATAAGTACACAGTACGTGCGTCTGTTGGGCATGTTCGTGATTTACCTAAGAGTAATAAAAACGCTATCGACATCGAAGCAGGGTTTGTTCCTCACTATGAAATATCAAAAGGAAAAGAAGAAGTAATAAAGGAACTCACAAAACTCGCCAAGAAATCAGATGAAGTACTTCTTGCAACTGACCCCGACCGAGAAGGAGAAGCTATTGCATGGCACCTAAAAGAGCTTTTAAAACTTAAAGACCCAAAACGAATTGTATTTCATGAAATTACAAAAGAGGCCGTGCAAGAAGCTATGGAACATCCTCGAAAGATTGATGACGACCTCAGGCGTGCACAAGAAGCTCGACGCATCCTTGACCGACTTGTTGGGTACGACCTTTCTGGTCTTATTTGGAAGAAGGTTCGATATGGACTTTCAGCGGGGCGCGTCCAATCCCCAGCGCTTCGAATCATCATGGAGCGTGAACGAGAAATTCGTGAATTTATTCCTGAAGATTTCTGGGTTATTACTGCTTCCGTGGCGTCTAAAAAAGAAAAATTCCAACTAACATGTTCTGTTGAACCAAAAACAAAAGATGAAGCTAAAAGAATATGCGACATTGGAAAAAAAGAAGACTGGACTATTAAAGATGTAAAAGAAACCAAAGCAAAACGTACAGCACGTCCTCCTTTCATTACCTCAACACTTCAACAAGTTGCAAGTACTCGCCTAGGATATGCACCATCACGAACTATGGGAATTGCTCAGAAACTATACGAATCAGGACACATCACATACATGCGTACTGATAGTACTAACTTAAGCGCCCAAGCAATTACTCAGATTGAAGAGGTGGTGATAAAGAAGTATGGAAAAGAATATAGTAGTAAAAATGTTTTTACAGCAAAAAGTAAAGCAGCTCAAGAAGCACACGAGGCAATCCGCCCTTCAAACTTCTTAAAAGAGAGTGCTGGTAACAACGAGGACCAAAAGAAACTATATACATTAATATGGGAGCGGACCGTTGCGTCACAAATGACAGATGCAGAAACACTGCGAACAAAGGTGACCGCAAACACAACAAGTGATTCTATTCCCGATTTTGCAACCAATGGTTCTCGGGTTCTCTTTTTGGGATGGCTTAAGGCTGACCCACGCGCACGGGGTGAGGATGTAGAACTTCCTAAGGTAGAAAAAGGTGAATCAATTTCACTTGAAAGTATTGAGTCAGAGGGTAAACAAACACAACCACCTTTCCGCTACACTGAAGCAGGGCTTATCAAAGAGCTTGAAAAACGTGGTATTGGACGACCTTCTACGTACGCATCAATCATGCGAACGCTCCAAGACCGTGAATACGTCACAAAAGAAGGACGGACTCTCTTCCCCACTGACACAGGAGACGTGGTGAGCACATTTATTGAAAAAAACTTTGAGAAATATATTAGCGACTCTTTCACAGCAGAAATGGAAAACGAACTTGATGAAATCGCTCAAGGAACACGTGAGTACGGAAAGACATTAAAAGATTTTTATACTCCATTTAATAAAGATGTTAAGTCAAAAGAAAGTCTCGACAAAATAACAACACTTGGAGATGCCCCTCCAGAGTTTGATTGTCCAAAATGTAAAAGCAAGATGGTTATTAAACTTGGACGTGGCGGTAGGTTCATGAGTTGTGACAAATTTCCAGAGTGTCTTGGCGCTCGTACTATTGAAGGAAAAATAATTGAGCCAGATAAACCAATTGGGAAACATCCCGAGACTGAAGAAGACGTGTATCTGCTTACTGGACGCTTCGGGCCGTATGTTCAAATGGGAGAAAAAACCAAAGAGAATCCAAAACCGAGGCGCGCAAGTGTACCAAAAGAAAAAGATATTGACGATGTCACAATTGAAGACGCAACGAAATACCTAAGTCTTCCACGAGTGCTTGGAAAGCACCCAGAAACCGAAGAGGATATCAGTGCAAGTATCGGGCGATTTGGCCCATTTGTAGTGCATAGTGGAGACTTCCGTTCTCTTAAAACTGACGATGTGTACGCAATAACACTACCTCGGGCACTTGAAATTTTTGCAGAAGAAAAAAAGACACGTAAACGAGGCGCAGTAAAAAAAGTAGCCAAAAAAGCCAGTAAGAAAACTAAGTAGGAAAGCCGCTACGTTCACACGTAGCGGCTCTTCCCCCAAGAGAAATCAAGGGAGGTTGTCCGGAATCATAAAGTCATTTCTGTGAAGTTTAGACTTCCGAACTGGTTCTGGTTGCACACCCACAGCACACTTTCCGTACGCGTGTGTGGACCCACAGTTGAGGCAAAATGCCTCAACGACAGTTTTTGAACCAACAATATGTAGGTTAGGTTTCTTTTCAGGTGTGTGAGGAAGCTTCCTTCCATGAATCGCTGCATGACACATCGGATGAATTCCCTTATCTATTAACCAAAAAATTTGCGATATTTCCAAACAGTAGTATAATGGAAATTATGACAGATGTCAAGGAAATAATAAAACTACTTGAATCCCCTAGCGGTAAAGATACCGCGCTTATTACAAAGGCACATAATTTTGCTGAAAAGGCACATGAAGGCTATACACGGTACTCAGGAGAACCCTATTTTAACCATCTATTTGAGGTAGCAAAAAGCCTCGCACAAATAGGTATGGGTCCTAACTCTATTGCAGTTGGTTTTCTTCACGATTCTATAGAGGACGTCAATGTAGACCCAGAGACAATACGGAAAGAATTTGGTGAAGAGATACTCTTCTTAGTAGAAGGTGTTACGAAACTTGGAAAACTGAAGTACCACGGGGTTCAGAGGCACACAGAAAGTCTCCGTAAACTGTTTATTGCAACTTCACAGGATGTCCGTGTTGTAATCATTAAGTTGATGGATAGACGACACAACATGATGACACTTGAGCATGTTCCAAAGAAAAAACAAAAGAGAATCGCTCTTGAGACACTTGAAGTATATGTTCCAATTGCAGACAGGCTTGGAATGGGTCAGATTAAGAAAGAATTAGAAGATCTTGCATTTCCGTACGTATTTCCAAAAGAGGAAAAAGAAATTCAAAACCTCTTTAAAGAACGAAGTGGTGAAAATGAAAAACATTTACAAAAAATCCTTAAGACGATTAAAAAAGCTCTTGGAAAAGAAGGAATTAGAGCATTTAGGAGTGAAGAACGTATAAAGGGCCATTACAGCTTATATAAAAAACTAGAGAGAAAAGATTTTGATATATCAAAGATTCATGACTTCTCAGCGCTTCGTTTTATTGTACCTACAGTAAGTGACTGCTACAGAGTACTCGGGGTTGTGCATGGTATATGGAGACCGCTTCCAGGAAAAATCAAAGACTACATCGCATTCCCGAAGCCTAATGGATACCAAAGCATTCATACAACTGTATTTACCGGTCAAACTGGAACAATTGAGATTCAAATCAGAACAGAACAAATGCATCAAGAGGCCCAGTTTGGTATTGCATCGCATATGTCGTATAAAGCAAAAAACCATGGTGAGAAAAACGTTGGTTTAGATTGGATACGACAATTTTTCCCAGGATTCAGTTTTGGTGCTAAAGACCTAAGTGCAGCCACACCACGAAAACGCGAAGCGCTACTCAGTATTCCTAGCTGGATAAAGCAGGTTGCAGAAGAAAATAAAAAATTATCTGATTCTGAACACGAAGAATATCTCAATGAAATAAAGACTGACTTCTTTAATCACCGCGTCTTTACATTTACTCCCAAAGGTGACGTTATAGACTTACCAGTAGATTCGAGCC
>JABMNX010000040.1 GCA_013204405.1 Candidatus Kaiserbacteria bacterium
ACAACCTCTCAGTCCTCAATACATCGTTTATTTGTATAGGACGAAAAGGATATGAATATGCTATCCGTCGTGGATTCACCATAGATGGTGAGTATCTTAATATGAGTGACGACGTGCCGCTTTCTGGTCTTAGAGAAATAGCACAAGCAATTGTTTCAAAATTTATGGATGGGGAATTTGACTCAGTATACGTTGTGTACACAAATTTCCATTCAACATTTGAACAGTCCGCTGAGGTACGAACTGTTCTACCGTTATCACTTGAATCAGTTCAAGAGGTTGTAGAGGGTATTACTCCAACTTCAGGTAAACATACAATCCCGGGCACCAACCTGTTCGTGCACGACTATACAATAGAGCCAAGTCCTGAAGAAGTACTGAGCGAGTTGTTGCCATTTTTGATAAAGATTGAGTTGTATCATACATTTCTTGAATCAAAGGCATCAGAACACTCCGCCCGTATGGTTGCGATGAAGAACGCGTCTGATAAAGCAAAAGAAATGTCTGACGGCTTTAAGCTTAGATTTAACAAAGAACGACAGTCGCTTATTACTCGAGAAGTAAGTGAAATTATTGGCGGAATAGAAACGTTAACTGCATAACTATGAAAAAAGGAATTATAAAACAAATCATCGGTCCAATTGTTGATGTGTATTTTGATGAAGGTGTACCTGAAATACAGACTGCTCTTAAAATTCAAGAAGAGGGAAAGAGTCCAGTAGTCCTTGAGGTTGCACAACATCTTGGACTTGACCGTGTACGATGTATTGCGATGAGCGATACGTCAGGACTTAAGCGTGGTCTTGAAGTAACAGACACTGGTGCACCGATTTCTGTTCCTGTTGGAGAGAACTCACTCGGCAGACTCTTTAATGTACTTGGGGAAACCGTTGATGGAAAAGCTCCAATAGAAAATGTACAACTTCGTTCAATTCACCAGAAACCACCAGTGTTTACTGAACAGCAGACAAAGGCGGAGGTTTTTGAAACGGGTATCAAAGCAATTGACCTTATGACCCCCTTTATTAAAGGAGGGAAGGTTGGACTTTTTGGTGGAGCTGGTGTTGGAAAGACAGTACTTATCCAAGAGTTAATCCGCAACGTCGCAACAGAACACGGTGGATACTCTGTATTTGCAGGAGTTGGGGAACGAGTTCGTGAAGGAAATGACTTGTACCATGAAATGGCAGAATCAGGAGTCCTTGATAAAACAGCACTCGTGTTTGGACAAATGAATGAGGTACCAGGAGCTCGTGCTCGAGTTGGTCTTTCAGGTCTTACCATGGCGGAATACTTCCGTGACGAAGGAGGGAAGGACGTACTCTTTTTTATGGATAATGTGTTTCGTTTTATTCAGGCTGGTTCAGAAGTATCTTCTCTTCTTGGGCGTGTACCATCAGCGGTGGGGTATCAACCAACACTCGCTGAAGATATGGGAAGTATGCAAGAACGAATTACTTCAACAAGCAAAGGCTCCATTACATCTGTTCAGGCGGTGTATGTTCCGGCTGATGACCTTACGGACCCAGCTCCAGCAACCACATTCTCTCATCTCGATTCAACAGTAGTGCTTTCGCGTGACCTCGCATCACTTGGAATTTACCCAGCAATTGACCCACTTGAATCGGGCTCAACCGCCCTTGATCCAACCATTGTAGGTGAAGAACACTATAAAGTTGCAAACGAAACCAAGCATGTACTTCAACGATACAAAGACCTTCAGGATATTATTGCAATTTTAGGAATCGAAGAGCTTTCAGAAGATGATAAGATTGCGGTCTCACGTGCTCGAAAAATACAGCGATTTCTCTCACAACCATTCTTTGTAGGTGAAGCTTTCACTGGTGTAGCCGGTACGTATGTTGGACTTTCCGATACTATCCGTGGATTCAGGGAGATTCTTGACGGTCTCCATGATGATAAAGATGAGTTGGCATTTTACATGAAAGGAACTATTGATGATGTCGCATAACCATGTTTCCACTTACTATCACAACTGTCGATAAGAAACTTTTCAAAGGAGAAGTTGTTTCAGTGACCGCACCAGCTCAAGAAGGTGAGGTTACTATTCTTGCTCATCACGCACCCTTTGTAAGTACTCTTACTAACGGTGTTATTACTGTACGGGAAGGGAAGGACGTAGAACCGTTACTATTTGATATTGAAAAAGGAATTATTGAAGTAGGTGGCAACTTTGCAACTATTTTGGTGTAACTTTGTTTTTAAGTCCGCTTAGTACAGGTAGAAAATATATAATCAAAATGATAGTATTATTTTAATATGAAAGTTGAACGAATATTTGTAGGTGGATGGTTTCAGAGAACGACTCTGCACCTCTCAGAAATATATGACTTCCTTAAAGATGGAGAGTCTCCACTGCCTTTAGATAAGAAAAAGCTACTTACACTTCGAGATTCTCTGTCACTGAGTGATATAGAACTAAGTGTTGAAGATTTAGAATATATACACGTTACTACCTCAGGTGGTATAGAAGTTAAGATTTTTGAAGACGGACTCATTGTGCTTGGTAAAGATAATGAAAAAGATGTTAGGGCTGATATAACCGACCTTACCTCTTACTATGAAGAAAAACTGTCTCCAGCCATTAGTTATATTTTTTCACTTGGAGCGCCAGTTCCTAAGGAGCTCGCTAATATCAAGACTATTTACCCGTATTTTCTCGTATTAAAGAATGCTACCGATAGTGAAGTGCAGAATTTACTTGATGAATTTAAACAGGAAAAATATTTTGAAATAAAAGAAAAGACATTTCAAGTCTATCGTGGAGATAAGCTTTATATTGTAAATAACATCTCAGAAAAAATTACTGATATTGAGAAATTTATTCAAGAGCAGATATTTATGCGCGAGTTTAAAGGTCAATTGCACCGATATCTCAACCTCCATCGTATTATTTGGGAAAGAATAGCAGAAGTTAAAGAGAAGGGGAAAATACGCGGTAAAGACGTAGGAGCATTTAATACTCGAATAGAGGAATATGCCAAGACAATTAACCTTATTGATACCCGAATTAATCAGATGGGTGCATATATTTCTACTCGCGAGTCCGTTTTAAAGAATGACCCGCATATGCAGAAATTTTTAGGAGTACTTCAATTTAAATATGAAACGTTATCTGACACGTTGTCATATGTTAAAGATATATGGCAGATGACAAGTAATTATGTTGACTCTGCACTGAACCTCTTCTCTTCAATTCAAGCAAAGAGTACAGAATCGTCTGTTACAAACCTTACTATCATCACATCAATGGGAGTTGGTGCGACGCTTATGGGACTCTTCTCCAAAAGCGCTCCTGAGTTCACTCTCTTTGGAGTTGGTTATTTTATTGCACTTGCTGTAATTGGATACTCTGCAAACAAAGTCATGAAGACTATCGCAGAACGACGTATGTACAAGATTCAGGACGTTGATGTTGCTAAAGATATTACATAGGGACATACGAAATAAAGAGGTTTGGGTGTTTGTGGTGCATAGAAGTCTTTTGATATATGCTTAGGTTAAATTTATGTTGCGGTGATAATATTAATAAAATAAATAAAAAATCATGCTCAAGAAACTCATATATATACCAGCACTCGCAATCTTTCTGTTTGCAGGGGTTGTACAGGCGCAAACTGAAGATATATTACCTAATGCTGGAATGTTGCCAGATAGTCCTTTTTACTTTCTTGAAAGGTTAACTGAAGGGGTTACCATATTTTTTACATTTGGAGATAAGGCTAAGGCAGAACGTCTTTTCAAACAGTCAGAGGAACGGTTAGCTGAAGTACAAGCGCTGGTTAATAAAGATAAATCAGAAAAGGCTGAAAAAATAATTGAACGATATCAGGAGAAGATAGCTAAGGCTATAGAAAGAGCGAAGCGGGCTCGAGAAAAAAATGAAGATGTTGACGATATCCTCGAACATATCGCAGAGGCAACATCACGCCACCAGGAAGTACTTGGTGATGTGTACAAAAAGGCTCCTGAGGACGCAAAAGAAGCTATCAAACATGCTCTTGAAATGAGTTCAAAAGGGTATGACTCAGTTCTTCAAGCTATCTCTGAAGATAGAATAGAGGAAGTACTCAAACGGGTAAAAGTTAGTGTTGAAGAGGCTAAAGAACGCTTGGAAAGCTTACGGGAGAGAGGAATCCCAGTTCCAGGACTTAACGTGTACAACAAAGAGGACTTACGTGAGCGTATGGAAGACAGAATAGAGGATGTCGATGAAGAGCAAGACATGACAGAAACTGAAGAGATGCAGCGGTAGTAGTTAAAAAAATATAGAAAACACGCCACGTATGTGGAGTGTTTTCATTGTAAAAAACAATGCTACTATAGTGACATGTTTAAGCGTACTAAAGAGGATTTTAAGTGTGAACACTGCGGAGAGCAGGTAGTTGGTAATGGATATACTAACCATTGCCCAGGGTGTTTGTGGAGCAAACACGTTGATATTGAGCCTGGGGACCGTGCCTCAGAGTGTGGGGGTATGATGCGTCCTGTTTTATTAGAAGAAAAAAACGGAGGGTATGTAGTACTTCATCGCTGTACTGAATGTAGTTTTGAAAAGCATAATAAGCTTCAAAATGAGGACAATTTTGACCCAGAGCAGGTACTCAACAGTTAGTACTAGCGCAGTGTAGTATTTTTGTGACATAGTAAAGGTAATGATTGATCCAATGGAATATATGAAGCAACCGTGGCCACCTCCTGTGCCACACTACCATGGTGATACTGTCCAGATGCTCTTTCTTACTGGTGGAATAATTATCTTAGCGTCACTCCCTTTCTTTAAAAACTTACTCCAAGCAGGGACTAGTTTTTTACCAATCTTCGTTGTCCTCTTAGTACTGGGAGGGGCTATAGTAAATCCATTTCAACGTTTAACTGTTGCTGTTAACTTAATCATAGCAGCGATTGCGGTAATTTTATTTGAATACGCAGCAGTTATCGGTTTTGGAGAAGATGAATTTATTTTATCTGTAATTAGACAATCTCTCGCAATAATATTTCTCTTTGCACTTTACTACAGTGGCAGAACCCTACGTGCAATGTTTCTACATCAGATAGGCAAAAAGAATGGTCAGATTTATGATGATGATAACAAGTCTGACGAATTATAAACATGTTCTTCGATCGTTTTTTTGATACACTATAGGTATGTTTAAAAATATGTTAATGAAGAGACTACTTAAGTCTAAGATGAAGGACGTGCCTGAAGAGCAACAAGACATGATTCTTTCTGCGATTGAGAAAAACCCTGATTTCTTTCAAAAGGTTGGATTAGAAATTCAGACCAAGATGAAAGAAGGAAAAGACCAAATGACAGCAACTATGGAGGTGATGCAGTCTCATCAGGAAGAGTTGCAGGGATTTATGAAAAAATAAATTATGGATATCTATACTATTCTCATTCTTACACACCTGGTTGGTACAGTTTTAGGTGTAGGTTCGGCAACATTTGCAGAGATTTTTTACCTTAAAGCACTTAAGGACGGTGAGGTTAGTCCAGATGAAGGTGCTCTTCTCAAGTCAACGTATACTGTATTACGAGTTGGGCTTATTTTGGGGGTATTGTCAGGATTTGGGTTTTTATTGTTATATCGATTTACTGGGCAGGAAGAGCGTTTACTTGACCCTAAGCTTTGGGCAAAAATGACCGTTATTGTAATTCTTGTTATTAATGCGCTCATGCTCCAACTCCACCGTATTCCTATGTGGCTTGGAGCATCACTTTCGGTTACGTCCTGGTATGCAGCAATGATTCTTGGGGCATGGCATGGTGTTCCGTATTCATACATAGAAATCATGGCGGGGTATATAGTTGCAGTTATTGTTATGATTTTTGTGCTCGAATTTATAAAGAAAACATATTTAAAAAAGTAACACGATATCTATGAGTCAAATATTTATAATTACACTTATTGTCCATGTTATCTCCGGACTTGTTGGCTTTATTGCTACCTACGCGATATTAATGGCACTTTTTAGAAAAGAATCATCTATTAGAGTTTTGCGTTTTTCATCAGCTCTTGCATTCCTTTCGTACATGACCTCTTGGTTAATGGGAGGATACTACTATGTCCTTAGGTACGGACCTGAGGTTAAGCCGGTAATTAAGAGTGGAGATAATCCATGGGCCCACTCTTTTTTTATGGAGACAAAGGAACACATTTTCCTACTGTTACCAGTACTCACTTTTATGTTAGCTCTTATTTTTTTTGTTCGTGGAGAAGAGGTTGTCTCAAAAGGACGAATGAAACGAGCGGTTATATACATAACGGTGCTCACTGCGCTACTCGCACTCTTCATCACAGCTTCTGGAATTATTATAAGTGGAAGTGCGCGATAATATAGATAAAAATTATGAAGACCAAGAATATGACCAAGGATAAAAAATCACAATACATTCTGGCATTTGCCATGAGCGCAAGTTTGGCTATAGTTACGATAGCTGTCCTGACAATAGTGGGGGAATTACATAAGCCACTTAAGGATTGGTTGGCTACAACATTTACTCATCATTGGATAGGCAAAGGTGTGATTTCGTTTGTTGGGTTTTATATAGTAGGATATGTTCTTAGCTTCTTAGTTTCAGCTGCTCGAGACAAAGAAGCGACAATCTTATTTTGGTTGTTTTGGGTCAGCGTACTGAGTACTCTCGCAATTTTTGGATTTTATTATTACGAGGCATTCATGGTGGTCCATGTGTAAATATATTAGATAAATTTAAACCGTTACTATTTTTATGAAAACAAAGAAAGTTTTAGTGTTTGTAGGACATCCTGATACTGATTCAACTGTCGGCTCACTTGCAACCGCATACGTTGAAGGTGCTCAAGCAGGAGGTCACGAAGTTCGTCGCATGAATATTGGAGAAATGCAGTTTGACCCCATCCTACACAAGGGGTACAAGGAAATTCAAGCACTTGAACCAGACTTATTGTCAGCACAAGAAAACTTTACATGGGCAGACCATATTGTGATTTTGTATCCAAACTGGTGGTGTTCAATGCCCGCTCTACTAAAGGGGATGTTTGACCGAATGTGGCTTCCGGGATTTGCTTTTAATTTTAAAAAAGATAAAGATGGAAACCGTACGAGTAAACTCATAAAGATGTTTGAAGGGAAAAGTGGGCGTGTAGTAGTAACAACCGGCACACACCCAATAATGATTCGATTTCACTTTGGAGACTTTACCAATGAGATAATTAGGGTTATCTTAGGATTCTCTGGTATTTCACCTGTGCGCCTCAGTACGTTTGGCCCTAGTGAAAAAGCATCAGAAAAGAAAAAAGAAGCATGGCGCACCGAAATGTACACGCTCGGACAAAAAGCAAAATAGGAATTAACACAATCATGTCACTATCAATCGGTATGGTCAGAACACAATAAGACATTACAGCACCAAGAATGAGAGACTGATACCATTCTCCTTTACTATAAAATTACCACCTCCTATGAAAAGAGGTGTAGATTACGGGTTCAGACCAAAAGAACCTATTTCTTATTAACAGTTGTGGATTTCTCCACTCAACTTTACTGGTATCATTTAAGTGTATTAGTGGCTACCCCTATTGGGGTAGCGCTGTTGGTTAACAAGGTATCTTTCGAACCTCGCGGACGGTGTATTGAGGATACCTGCGAGCGTAACTCTCGGTAACAATATGCCCAGTCCTAACATCACGGTAAATAATAACCGTGCGGTATTTTTTTGTTTTCACAATAAAATCTCGTTAGTTTTCTGATAAACGACCTTATGACGTGTTGAACTCACGTCGAGTTGTCAAACGCTGTTGCTCAACTCGTCAGTCGTTATCTCCCAGAGGGGTAGCCACCAATAAACTCAAAGAACAGAATAAAGTATTTTTGTTACCTTATATTATACCACACCTACTTCTATTTTTGAATAAAAATAGAAAATCTACATTCATTTTTTTGTAATTTGACCATTTTTTATTTCATAACCCTCCGAAATAAGGCGGTTATGAATACGACGGAGTACTTCACCAAGAGTTACTAAACTTTCTATGGTTTCCTTTGAAAAAAGAGGTTCTGGCTTTTCGGTTTTCATATTGTTAAACTAAGGATACAACTGAATATATTACCCGCAAGGGTAGAAGTCTAACCCTTATTATATTTATAAGGTATGGCTTAAAACCTATACAGTGCAAAAAACTCCGTCTCGGAGTCGCTGTATAGGTCGTGTGGGGAAACTCATACGGGCAGGAGCAATCTTGTCGCAACGGGACGGAGCTTTTTGTATGGAAATAAAAAATAGAACTCAATATCAAAAAAAGGTTACGTGGAAAAAGCACGGGTTTGAGAAAAACTTTGGTTCAAAAATGTTAAATGGGATTACTTATGGAGTCTTTGGTTTGCCAATACTTCTTGGTATTTTTGCAGTGCCAGTTGCATTAGCGTTGTTGCCAGTAACACTTCTTGTTGATTGGTTGTTTCCTAATCTTGTCTTTCCATACAATTTATTTTTCCAACTTCCTATTGCTATATACGTGGTCTGGCAAGTTTGGAAGTTTTTGGAGGAAAAAGATTAACTTTATGAACGAGCAAGAATTATTCAGGAAGGTGTATGGTGAGATACTTGATTATGTGGAGGACGATTTACTTTTGAAATGTGCTAATTGGGGATATGGCGTTCACCAAACACTTCTGGAAAATAAACAGTATCTTATGCAGGTAGAAAAACAAGGGGAACAAAGTGCTCCGTTTATGTATGCTGTGGCAACAGCGGTTATCGTCGGCGAGTTTGCTAAACTTGCATATAGAGACCATTTTTCTGACGAAACAAACCTTCTTTTGGACGAACTAGATTTGGAGTTTGAACAGGTGAGTGGCTTTCTCAATAAGTATATTGGTAAAGACCGTTTTGAAATGCTGGAGGAAATAAATGGTGTTAGTTTGAAGGACATTTGGGCTACGATAGGTGAGTGGAAAGAGGAGATATATAAATCACTAGTTCATATTTATAAAGAGCAAGGTGAAAAAGAGTCAGACCATAAAATATATACTTCACTACTAACTCTGTTTGAGGAAATGGACGAGGAGACAGGAGATATTCTTCCAAGACTAATGGATAAGACTTTTGGTTATCCAGAAATGGAAGTATATGAGTATATAAGTAATGGCTTCAAAAACTAATTATGAAAGTTTCTATTCCAAAAGAATATCTGGGACATTTTCAAGAAGATATAGCATTCCTTACTTGGTGGAAGAAACCAACACTACTTTTAATGAATAAAGACGAAAAAGAGTCCTTTCAAGAAACACTGGAGAAGGGTGTGTGGATACGCTTCGCGGAAGGTTGCGAATGGAGTCCTCTTTGTATGCCTATCGTTGAATTAGTCATAGAAGACGGAATAATTAGCATTCCTACCCCAGAAGACCCTAGAAGGCGTTTACGAGGTAAAAATAGGGTATTTACAAGTGATAGAGCTGGTATTGTTCTATCTTAATAAGGTGATTTGTCCCTATTGGAGTGTTATAAATTAGTATTAAGTTCGTGATAAAATAGAAGTAATGACTAAACTAATGACAGTAACAAAGGAAAACGGGGTGACACAACGTAGTGACATCACTCTTACGAAAGAGACTGCTGTTACGCTGTCACAAAACATACTTTTGGGCAGGAGTTTATTGACTAGAGAGGCAGAAAAAAAGGGAGTAGTAGAGCTTATTGGAAACGACGGAGGGCTTGTCACTGTGCCGTATCATACACTACGTATGTGGATAGTTAGAAAGAATGTTATACCAGAGACAGGCAATGTTTTGAGGGACATTTTGGACGAAGCAAGAGAGGAATATCGTAACATCAAAAAGAGGGAAATGGACGAAAAACGGGAGGAAGTAATCGACAAGAAGTTTAATAGGGTTATATCTATGAGGACGAAAGAGCCAGCGGTAGGAATGTTCGGAGTGGTCAAAGACCCTATAACGAAAAAGCCAGTCTACATTGAGAATGTGAAACTGCTCGCAGAGCAAATGAAGAACGTACGCTTTTTGGCAGAGCGTTTATATTCAAACCGCTATGGAAAAGTTATGAAGAGTGAAAACAAGAACCTAACACTCTCTCTTTCAGACTTACGGAAGTATGAGGAGAGACAAAAATAATACCTTCTATTGCAATGTAAAGAATTGTAAAGTATACTGGTTTAATTATGTCAAACAAAAAACTTGGTAAATTAGACAATGTTAAGTTGAGAGACATTTGGGAAAATGAGGAAAGAGATTTTTCTTCTTGGCTTATTGAACCAGAAAATCTAGCACTTCTTGGTGGCGAGTTAGGTATAGACATTTCTTTTATTGAAAAAGAAGCTGGTGTTGGAAAGTTTAGTTTGGATATTCTTGCGAAGGAGGCGAACACGAACAGAAATATAATAATTGAAAACCAGCTTGAAATTACAGACCACGACCACTTAGGTAAAATTATTACCTATGCGGCGGGGCATAATGCTTCCATTGTGATATGGATTTTTAAGGATATTCGGGAAGAACACAGACAAGCTGTTGATTGGCTGAATGAAAATACGAATGAGGAGTTATCGTTTTTTGCTGTGAGAGTTGAGGCGTGGAAAATTGACAATTCTGCCCCTGCACCAAAGTTCCATATTATAAGTAGACCAAATGAATGGGCTAAAACTGTCAGGAAAAGTTCTGAAGGTGGCAGTTTGGGTAAGACCAAACTTAAACAATTAGATTTTTGGACTAACTTGAAATCGTATGCAACAGGTAAAGAAGTCACATTATTTAGTAGGACACCTCGTTCACAACATTGGTATGACGTTTCTATTGGGTCGTCTGAAGCCCATATATCACTGACTGTGAACACGAGAGACAAGATATTTTCTTGTGAGTTGTGGATAAATAACAATAAGGATATTTTTAATTTTTTGAAGGAACAAAAAGAAAAAATTGAAAAGGAATTAGACACCTCTCTTGTGTGGAAAGACGAGAATATGATTGCATCAAGAATAATACAACGACGACCTAATTCTGATTTGGATAGTGAGGAAGAAATGGAGACCTACTATGATTGGTTTATAGAAAGAACAATAGTTTTCCACAAGGTTTTTGGTAAGTTTCTTAATGATTTTAAGAATGAAAGCTAAAGATTTTTATACTGCTCGAAACTTGGCAGACAAGTTAGGAGTAAATATAATGACGATTTATCGTTATATAAAAGCGGGTAAACTTAATGCTCACAAAATTGGAAAGGAGTTTCGCATTGACAAAACCGAGTTTGAGGCATTTTTAATAAAAACAAGAACAAATAAGAGGTAAAAATAATCAAACCTTTATTATGGCAAAAGAAAAAAAACAGAGAAAAACAGAGAAAAATGGGGACGAGAACTTTGAAGCACAACTATTCAAGGCGGCTGATAAACTCCGAAAAAATATAGACGCTGGCGAATACAAGCACATAGTGCTTGGTCTTATTTTCCTTAAATATATCTCCGACGCTTTCGAAGACCATTATAAGAAACTAAAAGAAGGCAAGGGAAAATATAAAGGAGCAGACCCAGAAGATAAGGACGAATATAAAGCTGAAAATGTCTTTTGGACACCACCAGAAGCACGTTGGACATATTTGCACTCACGAGCAAAACTTCCAAGCATAGGAAAGGATTTGGACGCGGCAATGGAAGTAATAGAAAAAGAAAACCCAACCCTTAAAGGTATCTTAACGAAAGATTATGCTAAACCTAACTTGGATAAAATTGCGCTTGGTGAATTAGTTGATTTAATTTCTAATATAGCTCTTGGAAAGGAAACAGATAAGTCGAAAGATATTATCGGACGCGTTTATGAATACTTTCTTGGCGAGTTTGCTTCACTCGAAGGTAAAAAAGGAGGGCAGTTCTATACACCACGAAGCATTGTTGAGTTAATGGTAGGAATGACAGAGCCATTAAAGGGGCGTGTTTTTGACCCCGCTTGTGGCTCTGGTGGTATGTTTGTAAGCTCTGAAAGGTTTGTGGAAGCACACCAAGGGCGTGTAGCTGATATTTCAATCTATGGGCAAGAAAGCAACCACACCACCTACCGTCTTTGCCGTATGAACCTTGCTTTGCGTGGCATAGACGGCTCACAGGTATCTTGGAATAGCGAAGGGTCGTTTTTGAAGGACGCACACCCAGACCTTAAAGCGGACTATATCCTCGCCAACCCACCATTTAATCAAAGTGATTGGGGTCACGACATTTTGAGAAATGATGTCCGTTGGAAATATGGAGTACCGCCAGAAGGAAATGCGAACTACGCTTGGTTACAACATATGGTTCACCACCTTGCACCAAAGGGAGTTATGGCAACGGTTCTCTCTAACGGCTCACTTTCTGTTGGCGGAGTTGAGGGTGAAATGAGGAAGAAATTGGTAGACGACGATTTAGTAGATTGTATTGTGGCTTTACCAAAACAACTTTTCTACAACACGGGTATTCCTGCTTGTTTATGGTTCATATCACGAAAACGTCTTGGAAATGGCGATAGAAAACGAACAGGAGAAATCCTTTTTATTGACGCTTCAGAAAAGGGATTTATGGCAGACAGAACTCACAGAGAGTTTACACAAGAAGACATACAAGAGATTGCTAATACATATCACGAATGGAGGAAGGAAGGAGGTAAGTATGAAGACATTAAGGGCTTCTGTAAGTCTGCCTCCTTGGAAGAGGTAGAGAAGAATAATTATGCTCTAACTGCTGGGCGATATGTGGGTATTGCAGACGAAGAAGACGACGGAGAACCGTTTGAGGATAAAATGAAACGACTAACAGAAACTTTGAAAGAACAAATGTCAGAAGAGGAAGAATTGAATAAAGAAATTAAAAAACAACTTAAAAGAGTTGGGTTTGATATATGAGTAAAAATCTACCCTACACAGCACCATACAAAGGAGGAGACGCTTTCAACTGCCCAAACTGCGGAGCATTTGCTAATCAGTCGTGGGCAGAGCACTGGCATAATAACGAGGCAAGTTTGGACGGTCTTACTACGTCAAGGTGCGCGCGGTGCAATGATTATGCGGTATGGAAATACGGAAATCTTATATGTCCTCAAACCTCACCCATAGAGCCACCAAGCAATGATTTACCAACAGAAGTAAAGACTGATTACGAGGAAGCAGCTAAAATTGTTCAGCAATCACCACGAGCTGCGGCAGCTCTTTTACGCTTAGCTATTCAAAAGCTTTGTGTTCACTTAGGAGGAAGCGGAAAGAAACTTAACAATGATATAGCTAATCTTGTTAAAGAGGGACTGCCAACTAAAATCCAACAAATGCTTGATACGGTTCGTGTTATAGGTAATCACTCTGTCCACGCGGGGGTTATAGACTTAAATGATAATCCTCAAACAGCAGAAACTCTTTTCAAACTTGTAAATATAGTTACGGAGAAAATGATTACAGAGCCAAATGAAATAGACGCTATATACGATAGTTTACCAGAGGACGATAAGGAACAGATTGGTAAAAGAGATAACACAGAAAAGTAAATGACAAAGACATTATCAAAATGGAATAGAGATAAATTAGGAAATACTATTGCTCTTGTAAAAAATAGTTGGCGTCCAAGTGACGAGAACATAAAATATGTTGGGTTAGAACATATAAACCAAGACGAGCTTTCCTTAAATGGAGTTGGTGCTTCAGAGGGTTTGGCAAGCAATAAGTTTCGTTTTTCAAAGGGTGACATTCTTTTTGGTAAATTAAGACCATACTTTCGCAAGGTGGTTAGACCAAGTTTTAATGGGGTGTGTTCGACAGATATTTGGGTTATGCGAGCTAAAGAGGGATATGACCAATCCTATTTGTTTTATTTTATGGCTAATCCTGTTCTCATAAGTAAATCTATGGGAGCAAGCACAGGAACTCATATGCCGAGAGCTGATTGGAATTATCTGTCAGGGACAGAGTGGTATTTTCCAGAATTATCAGAACAAAAAGAAATTGCGGAAGTACTTTCAAGCTTGGACGATAAAATAGAGCTTTTACAAAAGCAAAGCGAAACATTAGAACAAATAGCACAAGCACTTTTTAAGGAGTGGTTTTTGGAGTTTAATTTTCCAGATAAAAATGGAAAGCCGTATAAAAAGTCGGGTGGAAAAATGAGTGACAGTGAATTAGGTGAGATACCAGAGGGGTGGGAGGTTGGTTTTCTTAATGATATTTCGGAGATTACTTCTGGAAAGAGACCAGACAATAGTGTTGATAAAAAAACTAAAACACACCAGATTCCTCTTGTTGGAGCTACGAGAATTATGGGGTATGTAGAAGAACCTTTGTATGACGAAGACATATTAGTTATTGGTAGGGTTGGAACACACGGCGTTATTCAAAGATTTTACGATAGAGTTTGGGTGTCGGACAATGCTTTTGTTATAAAATCAAAAGATTTTGTTTTTTTATACCACGTTCTTAAAAATATAAATTATGAAAAGTTAAATAAAGGAGCTGTACAGCCACTAATAACCCAGACTGATTTGAAAAATTATAAACTAGCAATGCCAAACGACAATGTTATGGATTTATTTGGAATGGCTGGTTCAGAAGTTTTCTTAAAATTAAAAGAGAACAGTTTTCAGGTTAACGTTCTTAGTAAAATCAGAGATTTTCTGTTACCAAAACTAATGAACGGAGAAGTTCGGGTAAAATAAGACATATGAGTGACTATGAAAAATATAAAACTGGCAATAGAGGAAAATGAAAAGTGGACTAACTTGCACTCATACATTGAGTTAATAGAACAAAATTGTGATAGTAATCAGGGAGTTGCGCTTGACGGGGCAAAGAGTTTACTTGAAAGTATTTCAAAAACTATTTTAGCTGACCGTGGAATTGTTTATGCTCCAGACGCGTCTCTTGGACGCCTTGTAAAAGACGCCGTTAGGTCACTTCCTTCTTTTGATATATTAGATAAACAAGACGCTGATGTTGTGGTTCGTATAGTGAGTGGCTTGGAAAGCGTCTCGTCCAGTATTGGTTCTCTCCGAAACAGGCACGGAACGGTAGGACACGGAAAAGATTTACACGAAGAGCGAGAATTAGATAGACGTCTCGCGAACCTTGCAATTTCTTGTGTGGACAATCTAGCTGGTTTTCTAATGGAAGCACATTCCTCTGAACCAGACGGAATAAAAAGACTTCGCTATGAAGATTTCTCTGGTTTCAATGAAAGATTTGACGAACAACAGGAGCAAATAGAGATTGAAGGTATCGTAATAAGTCCAAGTCGCGCTCTTTTCGACCAAGATATTGAAGCGTTCAAGGAGACAGCAATTGCTTTTGGACAAAAAGAGAAGTTGGTTGACGATTTGGAGACAAGTTTTAATTTTGTTACCACACACAACATCATTGAAGGTCTATCAAAACACAAAGATTTTTCAGAGGCACAAGTAAGACGTTTAGTATCTATATGCTCTACTAATAATCAGGTCGAGTGGATTATAGGAGACCCTGATGTTCATAAGTTTTATTCAGGAATCCTCTCAAATTACAGACATTATATGCCAACAGAACAAGCAGAGTACCTTTTTCTTTTATTAAATGAAAATAAATCTGAAGACCTTGATTTTTAGTACTAAGTGGACTATTTAGTGAATAGTTGTTCTAATAGATAAAAATGACAAAAATATACGAAGACGACATAGAAAAATGGGTTATAGAACTTCTTGAAAAAGAGGGATATGTTTATTTATCCCCACAGGAGCAGGAAGTAGAAAGACCTGACCTAAAGGAAGTTATCCTAAAAGGACGCTTGGAACAGGCGGTGGCTCGGCTTAACTCCAATATCTCTCCAGAAGCCCGCGAGGAGGCAATAAAGCGGGTTTTTAACCTCGTTCCACAGCATTTGGTAGAAAGTAATGAGACATTTCAAACAATGCTCACAGACGGCGTGAGTGTGGAAGTCCCAGCCGAGCAAGGTGGCACTCGTGGAGAAATAGTTCACCTTGTTGATTTTGAAAATCCTACAAACAACGACCTTATAGTAACTAACCAATTTACTATTCCTTATGACCATACTAGCAAGAGACCTGACGTAGTACTTTTGATAAATGGGCTTCCTCTTGCCGTAATTGAACTCAAAAATCCTGCTGACGAAAATGCTACGGTTCATAAGGCATTTACACAACTTCAAAACTACAAAGACGCAGTGCCACAACTTTTTGTATACAACGGTATTTTAATCGCTTCTGACGGATTAGACGGACGGGTAGGTTCTCTAACTGCTCCGTGGGAGAGATTTTATTTATGGAGAGAGCCAGATAAAAAAGAGAAAGAAAAAGTAAAACCACAAATGGAAACGATTATAAAAGAAATGCTTCAGCCAGAAGTTCTTCTTGATTTAATAAGAAACTTTACTGTCTTTGAAAAAGTGAAGAAAGAAGATAAGAAAACAGGAAGAGTTGTTGTAGAGACAATTAAAAAAGTGGCGGCGTATCACCAGTATTATGTAGTGAATAAAGCCATTACTTCTACTATAGAGGCGACAAGTGAGAAGGGAGAGCGAAAAATAGGAGTGGTTTGGCATACACAAGGTTCAGGAAAATCTCTTTCAATGGTTTTTTATACAGGAAAAGCTGTTCTCTCTCTTGGTAATCCAACAGTTGTCGTCATTACAGACAGAAATGATTTGGACGACCAACTTTTTGGAACATTTTCAGCAAGCAAAGGACTTTTAAGACAAGAGCCAATTCAGGCAAAAAGTAGAGAGCACTTAAAAGAACTTTTACAAACAGCAGGTGGTGGAATTATCTTTACGACTATTCAAAAGTTTTTTCCAGAGAACGGAGGCGAAACTTATGATGAGTTAACAGATAGGAGAAATGTTGTAGTCATTGCAGACGAAGCTCACCGTTCACAATATGGTTTTGCGGCGAGAACTGTATTTAAGGACGAGCAAGCTATTACAAGATATGGTAATGCAAAGTATTTACGGGACGCTTTACCAAATGCTTCGTTTATTGGCTTTACTGGAACACCTATTGAAAGTGCAGATAAATCTACACCAGCAGTGTTTGGTAAATATATTGACGTATATGATGTTCAAGACGCGGTAGAGGACGGGGCAACCGTGCCTATTTACTACGAAAGTCGATTAGTAAAAGTTCATTTGCCAGTAGAAGAGAGTATGAAAATTGACGCGGAAGTTGAGGCGGTTGCCGAAGGGGTAGAGTTTACTGCTAAAGAGAAAGCAAAAGCAAAATGGGCGCAACTAGAGGCGGTAATTGGTAATCGTGCAAGACTTAAAGAGATTGCCAAAGATTTGGTGGAGCACTACGAAGCACGACAAGAAGTGAATATAGGAAAAGCAATGATAGTTGCTATGAGTAGGAGGATTGCTGTTGAACTGTATGAAGAAATCATTGAACTTCGTCCTGAATGGCACAACAAGGATTTTGACAAAGGAGCAATAAAGGTTGTGATGACTGCGAACTCTTCTGACCCAAAAGAGTTCCAGCCACATCATACAAATAAACAAGACAGACAAAGATTAGCTACTCGTTTCAAAGACGCAGATAATGAACTAAAAATTGTTGTTGTTTGTGATATGTGGCTTACAGGATTTGATGTGCCAAGTTTACATACTATGTATGTAGATAAGCTAATGCGAGGACACAACTTAATGCAAGCGATAGCTCGTGTAAACCGAGTGTTCAGAGATAAAGAAGGGGGACTTATTGTTGATTATATTGGTTTTGCGGCAGATTTACAGAAGGCACTTGCTATTTATACACAAAGCGGAGGAAAGGGAGACCCTACACTAACCCAACAAAAAGCTATTGAAGTGATGTTGGAGAAATATGAAGTGGTAAAACAAATGTTCCATAACTTTGATTATCGCCGATACTTTACTGTTGATACACAAGGAAAGCTAGAGGTTATTTTGGAAGCACAGGAACATATTCTTGCACAAGATAATAAAGAAGGTAAAAGTGGAAAAGAAAAGAAGGAGGGTATACAAGAAAGATATACACGAGAAGTAACTGCACTCTCAAAAGTATTTGCTATCGCCATTCCAAGCGAAGAAGCTTTTTCTATACGAGACGAAGTAGCATTTTTTCAAGCCATTAAATCACGTTTAATAAAGTTTGACCCAGACCCAGAAGGCAGACGGGAAGATATAGATACTGCTATCAGGCAGATTATAGACCAAGCCATTGTTACTGAAGGTGTGGTGGATATTTTTGCAGCTGCAGGTATACAAAAGCCAGACCTTTCTGTTCTCTCTGACGAGTTCTTATCAGAGGTACAGAATATGAAGCACAGAAACTTGGCAATGGAATTATTGAAACGTGTAATTGACGACGAAATAAAGGCACGGTTAAGAAAGAACTTTATTCAAGGAAAGAAGTTATCTGAAATGCTTGAAAAGACGCTTAAAAAATACCAAAACAATCTTCTTACTGCTTCTGAAGTAATTCAAGAGTTGATTAAGTTGGCGAAGGAAATAAAAGACGCAGACGCCCGTGGCGAGGACTTAGGGCTATCAGAGGACGAGATAGCTTTCTATGACGCTTTGAGTGACAACGGTAGTGCAAAAGAGGTATTGGGAGATAACACACTTCGTGACTTAGCGAGAGTTCTTGTAGAGAAGGTCAGGGGTAGTGCAACGATTGACTGGACTATCAGAGAGAATGTAAGAGCGAAGCTCCGTGTGCTTGTGAAAAGAACACTTAATCAGTTTGGGTATCCGCCAGACAAACAAGCTATTGCCACAGAGTTTGTATTGAAGCAAGCAGAACTCTTTGCTGACGAGTGGACTAAATAGTTATGGAGACAAAAAAGAAAGTGGAATGGACAAAGGAAGAAAGAGACAGAATAGTCGGTTTCTTCGACCTTTTGATAAAAGTGGACAAGAGGCAAAATCCACATTTGTATAAAAAACAAAATGAGCGGCAATCCAATAAATGAATTAGAAGAAAAGTTCAATGCTTTTATAAACGAAAAAGACGACCATAGATTTTTCCTGCGTCTTTCAAAGTATTTTCAATTTATTGAAGATACATTTCCTTTGGACAACATAGTAAAAAAACTTTTCTCTTCTCCTTCTGAACTTTCTATGTTTAAGAATATAGAAGGTTTGTATAATTCTATCGTCCTACATAAATCACCTACTCGTTTTTCAATTAGTCCAAGTTCTGTGGACGGGTCTGGTATCCGTACTTTACACAAGCGTCTTATTGAAGAAGCGAGAAAATCAGGTCTTGCGAGGGTGTCTGTAATAGAAAGAAGTGTTGACGGTAGTTATACATTCAACGGGGCGACAATACCTTTTGGCAGAAAAACAATTAAATATCACATATTCGATTATCTATATAACTCACCTAGCCACAGAGTTTCTTATGCGGAAATAGATAAATATCTTGTAAGGAATGGGTTTGGTGTAATGAAGAATAACGAAAAAAGAAGTGAAAGAATAAGGAGGGCTGTGACAGGTTATCGTGACAAACAAAAAAAGCATTCACAGGTAGGCAATATATCCATATTAGAAATAGAGCACAATTTTGGAGTTAAGCTGAACAATCCTTTGGTTTGAGTTTGTGTTGTAGATAAAAAATAACGAACCTAGAAAAGCCCTATGAAAGGGGCTTTTTTGTTTTGTATACCAAAAAAGGACTATTAGGGACTACTAAACCTGACTGGGAAAATATACATAGCACAACCACTTCGTGTGCAGTGCTTACAAGAGAAAAAGAAGACACGGTGTTTCGGGGAAGTCCGTGGATAAATAAAAACTTCTCCGTAAACGGAAGCTCTCTTCAGGCACAAATGCGAACGCTGGGGAAAATGTTGACCACTCGTCCCAGCCGTCTAATTTGTGTCGGAATGGAGTAGGTGTGGGGAATGCGAGAGGTCGTTCATTCCTATCACATCAACTTTCTTCTCTCACATAAAACAACTCACAAATCCTATTTAGTAGGAAAGTGGGGCATATGAACAAAACTAGAAAAATAAAGTCAAAGATTATATAATTACTATGCTACGCGAGAACAGTCAACTTCATAATAAAAAAATTGAACCCAGAAAGGGGCAACGAACTTCCTCGCGTAGCAATGTGAGGTCTCGTTGTCCCTCTTTGCGTTATGATTTTGTTAAAGAAAATCAAGAGAATGTTAATAGAGCTTTTGATGTCCTTTTTGAAGCTATTACAAACGTGAGATAATTTTATTTATGAATACACCACAGAAAACAACTAAACTTATTGCTATGTATGCTCGTGTTTCAACCTCCCACCAAGAGGAAGAACAGACTATAGAAAACCAAATGAACGCAATGAAAGAGTATATTGAAGGTAAGGGGTATACCGTGGTGCGTGTGTATAAAGACGAAGGGTGGAGTGGTGATAGTCTTATACGCCCAGCTCTTGATAGATTAAGGCAAGACGCTAAAGACAAAATCTGGGAGGGTGTACTTATATATGACCCTGACAGACTGGCTCGTCGATACTCATATCAAGAACTTGTTTCTGACGAACTTAGAGAAGCGGGTATTGAAGTTATGTATGTTACGGTTTCAGCTCCTAAAAACAATGAAGACAAAATACTTCACGGAGTAAGAGGATTGTTTGCAGAATACGAGAGAGCAAAAATTACTGAAAGATTTAGGTTGGGTAAACTACGTAAAATAAAGAATGGTCACATTTTAGTAAGTGAACCGCTGTATGGATATTCTTATGTACCCAAAAATGATAAACAGCACGGTTATTATGAAATTAACGAACAAGAAGCTAGTGTTGTGAGGCAGATTTTTTCTTGGGTTGCAGACGAAAAAATGACATTACGAGGAATTGTTAGGAGGTTACAGAAAGAGAATATAAAACCACGAAAAAGTAAGCGTGGGGTTTGGAGTACAAGCACATTAAGCACAATGCTACGAAATGAGGCATACATTGGCGAGGCACACTGGGGCAGTTCTTATGCTGTTATTCCAGAAAAGCCACTGAAGGAGGAAAAATATAAGAAGATAAAGAAAAGTAGTCGGAGAATAAAACCGAAAGAGGAATGGCTAATTATTCCTGTTCCAGTAATAGTTGGTAAAGATATCTTTGAGAGAACACGAGCACAACTGAAAAGGAACTTTGCGCAGTGTAAAAGAAACAAAAAGAACGATTATCTACTGTCCAGTCTTATTTATTGTGAGTGTGGTCGTAGGAGGGCTGGGGAGGGGGCTATGAATGGTAAACATTTATATTATCGTTGTACTGATAGGGTACATAGTTTCCCGCTAGCACCGACTTGCAAGGAAGGAGGTATAAACGCGAGAGTGTCAGATAAATTAGTGTGGGAGAAAATCTCAAAGCTAATGACTTCACCTGAATTATTGAATAAGCAAATTGAAAGGTGGAACAGAAGCCAGAAAACAAAAACTAGTGGGACTATATTTAATGTTGAGTCTTTGGAGACTGAATTAAATAAGCTAAAGAAACAGGAAGATAGATACAACAAAGCGTATGGTGCTGGAGCATTTAGTGTTGAGCAACTAAAGGAGTACACATCTCCTCTGAAACAGCATATTAGTGAGGTAGAGATACAAATTGCGGAAACAAGAGAACAAGAAAAAGAGCAAAAGATTAGTAAATTACCAAGTGAAGCAGATGCCAAAGTATTTGCAGAGAGGGTTAAAGAAAATATAAATAACTTGAACTTTTCCTCAAAACGAGAGATAGTATTGTCTGCGGTGGAGAAAATCGTAGGCACACAAGAAAAGTTATGTGTATCTGGGTATATCCCCGTAGATAATTATGTCTCATTCAAAACTAACCATCGGAATCGTTGGACTCCCTAATGTGGGGAAGTCCACATTATTTAATGCATTAACAAAGCGCTCTGTACCAGCGGAGAATTTTCCATTTTGTACAATTGACCCTTCTGTAGGTGTTGTTGCAGTCCCAGACAGTAGACTTGAAAAACTTACCACGCTTTCAAATTCACAAAAGACTATACCAACTGCAATTGAGTTTGTTGATATTGCAGGGCTTGTAAAAGGAGCATCCGATGGAGAAGGTCTTGGAAATAAATTCCTTTCACATATTAGAGAAGTAGACGCAATAGCACACGTGGTGCGACTTTTTGAGGATACCGACATAACACATGTTCACGGCACTATTAATCCAGTTGATGATATTACAGTGATTAATCTAGAACTTATTATTGCTGATATGCAAACAGCCGCTAAACGGATGCAGTCAATAGAGCGAGAAGTGAGACGTGGAGATAAAGAAGCAGTTCTTGAGCACCATACTGTTACTAAAATTTTAAAGACTCTTGAGGCAGGGAATCTTGCTCGATCAACTGAACTTAATGAAAAAGAAGAAGAGGTTATTAAAGGACTCCACCTTTTGACTATGAAGCCAATGTTGTATGTCCTCAATAAGAAGGCAAATGCACTTAACTTGGACGAAGAGAACGGAGAACGGTATGAAAAACTCCTGCAATTTATTGAGGATTCACATGCACAGTATGTAATTATTGATGCGGGAGTAGAACATGAGCTTAAAGATGTTTCTCCTGAAGATAAAGATGAGTTTCTTCGTGAGTTTGGAGTAGTCGAAGATGGAGTAAGTGCATTTATTCAAATGGGATACAGATTACTTGATTTGATTACATTCTTTACGACAGGTGAAGATGAAACACGGGCATGGACAGTACTACGGGATAGTTCTGCTCCTGATGCAGGAGCTGCTATCCATTCTGACTTTCGAGATAAATTTATTAGAGCTGACGTTGTTGCGTACGAGAAGCTTATGGAGGCAGGTTCATACGCCATTGCACGGGAAAAGGGTTCGGTGCGCACCGAAGGGAAGGCATATGTTGTGCAAGATGGCGACATTATAGAATTCAGAATATAATTGACTTTTACATATTTAGTTGTATAATTTTTACTTAGGAACAGTTTGCAGCAAATTGCTGCTTCATCAGAAAAAGGATTTTCAAAAATGAAGGGTAACAAAGGTTTCCTTCTCATAATTACTTTGTTTGTTTTAGTTCTTTTGATTGGGCTTACCTTCTTCATCAACAAGAAGGTTCATGCAGAGGAAACAGAAATATGGGAGTGCGTTCACGTACTTCCATCTAATAACCCAAACCTTGATGGCGAACTGAAGAAAAACCTAAAGGTTTTGAGTGTCAGTTGTGTTGAAGAGAAGCCTGATCATGCAGTTATCTTTCTTCAGGTTGGCCGCCCACACCGTAAGCATGAGCTAGGAAGTCCTCAGTTCTCAATTCTTGTTGGTGTCTGGGTCACATATAATGACGGACATTCTGTGAAGGAAGGTGAGTGGGTTGGAGAATCAAATCCCCAAGAAATCAAAGGAAAATCTGGGTTTTCTAATAACGACCTGGTCGCGTGGGGAATGGTCGCTGAAGCAATCCAGAATGGGAAAAGCAATTTCCACACAACCGTCCGGCTATTGAGAGGACCGTGACAAGAATAAAGACCCGTCAGTTCGTGAGAACTCGGCGGGTCGACTTTTTTTATACGTGTTGTATACTTTTTCTACCTATACTAGTAAATGAATACTTAATATAACTATGAAAACAACCCCCAAAGATTTCTTTTTCTCAGTAGGAGCATTCGCTGCACTCTACATAAGTGCTGTGAGTTTACTAACACTACTCTTTCAGTACATAGACATTCTTTTCAAGGATGCACTCGATACATTTTATGACCCATACTCTGGAGCAATTCGTTTCTCAATAGCATCATTAATTATTATTTTCCCGCTGTACGTTTACTTAACTCGTCTTATTAATCAGGACATACGGATGAATCCTGAGAAGAAAGAAGTTGGTGTACGAAAGTGGCTTATTTACCTTACGTTATTTGTTGCAGGGGCTACTATTATTATTGACCTTATTGTACTTATTAATACATTTCTTGGTGGAGAAGAACTAACTTCTGGATTTATCTTGAAAGTCATTTCTGTCCTAGTAGTCATTGGAGGTGTCTTCCTGTATTACTTATATGATTTACGTGGTAAATGGGAAACCTCAAAAAGTCTTTCTCAAACAATTGGTGGAATAGTTTCTATTCTGATTCTTTCAGCTATTGTTGGCGGGTTCTTCATTATCGGTTCCCCTCAAACGCAACGATTAATTCGATTTGACCAAGATAAGATTAATGACCTTTCAAGTATTCAATGGCAGATTGTAAATTTCTACCAACAGAAAGAAAGATTCCCAAAATCTCTTGATGAGCTAGAGGATCCTCTTGTTGGATTTATTGTGCCAAAAGATTCTCAGACAGGTAATGATTACATATATAACTTAGGTGAAGGTACATTGTTTGAACTTTGTGCTAACTTCAACAAGGAAAGTAGGGGATACGCTATGGGTGAGTCTCGTATTGTTAAACCTATAAACTCAGAATATGGGTATGGACTTGAGAATGAAAATTGGACTCATGGGGAAGGTGAGGCGTGTTTTGAGAGAACAATTGACCCCGATAAGTTTCCTCCATTGAAACGATAATAAAAACTCTGTAGTGCAAGAAGGTAGTAACACTGAACGTATATGGCATCGTATAATCACGAAGAGATAGAAAAAAAATGGCAGAAAAAATGGAAAGAGTCTGGAATTTATGACACGGAGAATCGAGACACTACTAAGGGCAAAGAGTATGTTTTAGTAGAGTGGCCGTATCCATCAGGCAACCTCCATATTGGTCACTGGTTTGCTTTTGCTGTTGTTGATATATATGTACGAGCAAGACGGATGCATGGAAAGCAGGTATTTTTCCCTATGGGGTTTGATGCGTTCGGTCTTCCTGCTGAGAATGCTGCAATAAAAAATAATTTAAATCCAAAAGAGTGGACCGATAAAAATATCGCATACATGAAAGGGCAGTTAGAAAGTATGGGGAATGCGTTTTCTTGGGACAAGACAACTAGCTCAACTGATCCTGAATACTATAAGTGGACCCAGTGGATGTTCACTAAGTTTTTTGAAAATGATATCGCATACCGAGGTGAAGGAATTGTAAACTGGTGCTCGAGCTGTAACACAGTACTTGCAAATGAACAGGTACTTCCCGAGGGAGACTGTGAGCGGTGTGGTAATCAGGTTGAAAAGAAAAAGATGGATGAGTGGAAGATGCGTATTACAAAATATGCAGATAGACTCATTGATGATTTAGATTCACTCGATTGGCCTGAGTCAATAAAAGAGTCGCAGCGTAATTGGATAGGGCGAAGTGAAGGGGCAGAGATTGATTTTCCGCTTTCGCTATCTTTATATGGAGGTGAAGTTGTGTTTGCAACAAACAATCATGGGAAGCTCGAGCGAATGCAGAAACTTTTTGATGCTGCAGGGTTTTCAATAAAATTAAAGACACCACTTGAAATTGGTGTTAAAGATTTTAATGTAGAAGAAGATAGACCGACACTTGAAGAAAATGCTGAAAAGAAGGCTCGTGCTCTTGCTGAAAAAACAGACCTTCCTGTACTGGCCGATGACAGCGGGTTCTTTATTGATGGAGAAGAGATTGACCCAGTAACAGTAAAAAGAAACGCACTTGCTGGACAGTCTGAAGAAGGTATGACTATCGAAGAGGTAGGAAATTTAATGATTACATACTATCAAAATGTCGCTAAAGCTCGAGGAGGGTCTGTTGATGCTGAATGGCATAATGCTTTTTGTCTAATTACATCAAAAAAAATAGTGTCACACACACAAACCACTCGTCCTGTTACACTTACAGACGAACCAAAAGGTGTAATGAATCCATACCTACCACTTAGGTCTCTGTACATATCAAAAGTGACTGGGAAACACGTGCTTTTACAAAGTGATGAAGAGGAACTCGAAGAATTAAATCCAATTATTAAAGGAATACAAAATTTATTTACACCATCGATCAAAGTGTTCACCACGCGTCCAGACACACTTTATGGAGCTACATACATGGTACTTGCTCCAGAACATCCGCTTGTAGAGAAATTTAAGGGTGTGGTATCTAATTGGGACGAAATAGAAGCGTATCAAAAAGAAACTGCAACAAAAGACGACATAGTTCGGACGACAGAAAATAAAGAAAAGACCGGAGTCAAACTTGAGGGAGTCCTTGCTATTAACCCAGCAAACCAAGAAGAAATTCCAGTTTTTATAGCAGACTACGTATTATCTGGATATGGTACAGGTGCAATCATGGCAGTTCCAGCGCATGATGAGCGAGATTTTGCTTTCGCGAAGAAATTTAAACTTGCTACTAAAGAGGTTGTTTCAAACAAGCTCACAGACGAAAATATTTTTACTGGAGAGGGTACTCTTATAAACTCTGGAGAATTTGATGGACTTACAAGCGAGGAAGCAAAAGGAAAAATAACAAAAAAAGTTGGGGGAGAAATGAAATCAACGTATAGGCTTCGCGACTGGTCTGTTGGCCGTCAGCGATATTGGGGAGTTCCTATTCCTATTGTGTATGACAAGGAAGGAAAGGCTCACCCTGTTCCAGAAAAACATCTTCCATGGCTTTTACCAGAAGATGTTGACTTTAGGCCTACAGGAGAGCCACCATTAGCTAAAAGTAAAGAGCTTCTTGAACGAACAGAAAAGATATTTGGAGATGGCTGGACCCCAGAGGTTGAGACCATGGACACATTTGTTGATTCTTCATGGTATTTTCTTCGCTATATAGATAATGAAAACGGCACAGAGTTTTCTTCAATGGAGAAGCAAAAAGAGTGGATGCCGATAGATATTTACTTCGGCGGTGCTGAGCATACAACAATGCATCTTCTTTATTCTCGTTTCTGGCAAAAGGTTCTTTTTGATTTAGGGCTTGTAACAGAGAGTGAGCCGTATAAGAGGCGAATTAATCGTGGACTCGTTCTCGGACCTGACGGCAACAAGATGAGTAAGTCAAAAGGAAACGTTATTGATCCTGATGAACAAGTGAAACGTCTCGGGTCTGATGCTGTAAAGATGTATTTAGCATTTATGGGACCGTACGGAGAAACAACTAACTACCCGTGGGACCTCGGTGGCATTGTTGGAATTCGTCGTTTCCTAGAACGAGTAGATAAGATGATTGATAAAGAAAATATAATGGATTCCGAAGACGTACATCTTGAGAGGCATTTACATCAGACAATTAAGAAAGTGGGAGGAGACATTGAGTTATATAAATTTAATACAGCAATATCTCAACTCATGATTTTTCTTAATCAAATGCAGACTCTTAAGGTAAGTAAAAATACACTCGAAATATTCCTTAGACTTCTTGCTCCATTTGCTCCACATCTCACAGAAGAACTCTGGGAGAGGCTGGGAAATATGACCTCAATCCACCTAGAAGAATGGCCCGAATTTGATGAATCAAAGCTTGTCTCTGACACAGTATCCATTGCTGTGCAGATACATGGGAAGGTGAGGGGGTTAGTAGAAAGTCCTTCTGGGTCAAGCGAAGACGAGGTTCTTGCTTTGGTTCGAAAGGATGAGGGTCTTTCTAAGTGGATAGAGGGGGAGCCAAAGAGGGTGATATATGTTGAGAATAAGCTTATTAATCTAGTGTTTTAAAGAGGTATTATGGGGGGCTTGACGAAACACTAGACAAATGATAAAAATTAGAGTACACTATCTGTTAATAATCAATATATGGCTAAAATAACCTTTAAACCAAAACAGGTCTCGAAGACTCTACTTTCAGTATTACCTCCACGAGCTCAGGAGGTTCTTACTAGTCGGTATGGTCTCGGGAAGACAACCACTAAAATGACCCTAGAATCTATTGGTGAAAGGTATGGTATTACTCGGGAACGAGTACGTCAGATTGAAAACCATGCTGTTTTGAGTATTCGAAAGTCGGATACATTTGAGAAGACTACTCCTGTTTTTGATGAGTTGGAGCAATATATTAATTCTCTTGGAGGTGTAGTGTCAGAAGAGGAACTTCTTTCAAGTATCTCAAAAGACAAGGGAACTCAGAACCATATTCATTTCCTTTTAGTTCTTGGTAACTCATTTACACACAAAAAAGAAGACAGTGAATTTACACACCGGTGGTATGTTGACGAAGAATTTGCAGACCAAATTCATGTTGCACTCCGTAAACTTTACTCAAACTTGTCTGATGACGAGTTAATTACTGAGTCAACATTACTCGATTCGTTTTTAAATGAGGTGAAGCATCTTAACGAAGAATACTTACAAGAAGAAATCCTTCGAAGATGGTTATCTCTTTCAAAAACAATAGCAAAAAATCCTCTTGGAGAATGGGGACAAGCATCATCTTCAAACGTTAAAGCTAAGGGAATGCGAGACTTTGCATATTTAGCAATTAAACGACATGGTTCCCCTATGCACTTTACTGAAGTGGCCAACGCAATTACTGACCTATTTAATAAAAAGGCACACGTTGCCACATGTCACAATGAACTCATCAAAGATAAACGCTTTGTGTTGGTTGGACGAGGTCTCTATGCTCTTGCAGAGTGGGGGTACTCGAGTGGTGTGGTAAAGGAAGTACTTCGAGCAATTCTTAGCAAAGAAGGACCGTTAACTCGAGAGGAGTTAATAGACAGAATTCGAAAAGAACGGTATGTCAAAGACAATACTATCTCAGTAAACCTTCAAGACACGTCTGTATTTAAAAAAGATAAAAACGGTAAATACATATTAGCGTAACCAGACTAGAGAGTTCACAATATGTTTGTAAAAGGGCTGTTACATACAGCTCTTTTGCGTTATGATTTACTGTAATGGCATTTAAACCGTTGGAAATTTTTGATGATCTAGAATTACAGACTCATTCCGTAGTATTACTGCTTGTAATTTTTGGGAGTCTTTTGTGGTATGCATATTCGTTATTTTCTCCATTGTTTAGTCCAGCATTACGAATAATTTTTTTTCTTGCACCAATATGGGTTCCACTCGTACTGGGAATTATGTCTTGGAGGCTGTGGCTTGAATTTATTCGTGCAAAATTTATAAGCAAACAAGAATACGTTCTCCTTGATATACGACTACCACGCGAAATCTCACGTTCCCCGTTGGCTATGGAGACACTGCTTACAAACTTTCATATTGGAATAGGAGAGACAACATTCATTGACCGATATATTCTAGGGAAAGTACGTCCATGGCACTCACTTGAAATGGTTTCATTGGGAGGTGAGATACATTTTTATATTTGGACACGAAAATTTCTTCAAAAAGTAATTGAGACACAGATTTATGGGCAATACCCAGCCGTTGAAATCTATGAAGCTGAAGATTACGCTAAAAAACTTCATTACACACCAGAGCAGTATGGGGTATGGGCATGTGATTTTAAATTAACTGGAAAAGACGCATATCCAATTAAGACGTATGTTGATTACGGTCTTGATAAAGATCCTAAAGAAGAATTTAAAATTGATCCAATGGCGGGATTCTTTGAATTTCTCGGTCAGATTGGTCCTGATGAACAGATTTGGTTTCAGATTTTGATTCGGGTCAATAAGGGCGACCTTGAGGAGGATAGAAAATACATAAGTGCAAAAGATTTAAGAAAAGAGAGAGAAGAAGAGAAAAAGGATGGTTGGATTTTTTTTGGAGAAACAAGAAGTTGGAAAGAGGAAGCTAAAAAGGAGATCAAGAAAATTATAGATGACGCAACTCCCAAATACACTGATGATACAGGAAAGGAACGCCCAGGATTCCCTAATATGACACCAGGAGACACAGATAAGATTAAAGCACTTGAACGGAGTGTGTCAAAACTTGGGTTTGACGTTGGGATACGTGGAATTTATATAGCAAAGTCAGACAAGTTTAACCCAACAAATATTGTTGCACTTACTGCGTCTCTTAAACAGCTTAACTCCTCAAACCTCAATGGATTTTCTCCAACAAGGTGGTTTATTGATTTTAGTTATCCATGGCAAGATTTTCGAGGGAAAAAGAAAGAAGCTTATCGAAGAGAGGTTATTGATGCGTACCGACGTCGTTCATGGTTCCATGCACCATACAAGACTCCTTCGTTTGTACTTAATACAGAAGAACTTGCAACAATATTTCATTTCCCTGGTTCAGTGGTACAAGCTCCAACGCTTGGACGTGTTCAGTCTACCAAGGGAGATGCTCCATCTAATTTACCAATGTAATGAATAATGAAGTTGCTGAAGAAATATATAAGGGTGAACAAGTATCTACTACTATCCATCGGAGAAGGTTTTTGGCTTTGGTGAAAGATTTTTTGCTTCATACTTTTTGGGAGTCTCCCGTAAAAAAGGCGATATCTTTTTCAATTGCTCTTTTATTAATCGCTTCATATATATCTTTAATTAGCCCACCTTCCGGTTTTCCAGTTGGTCACATTATTACTGTTGAAAAAGGAACCACACTTAAGGATATTGCTGATAATTTAAACTCTAGTGATGTAGTTCGTTCCCCGCTTCTTTTTTACAGTGCAGTAATAATTCTTGGTGGAGAAAAGAGTGCTCATGCTGGGGATTATTATCTTTATGAAAAAGAAGGGGTCTTCACTCTGGCATATCGTATTGTGCATGGAAAATTTGGACTGACACCCATTGTTGTACAAATTCCTGAAGGGCTTAATATTAAAGAGTTGGCTCAACATCTTACGAATTCAATCGACACATTTGATATGTCAGAATTTCTTAGGTTAGCAGAACATGAAGAAGGGTACCTATTTCCTGATACATACCACTTCCTACCAAATGTAAGTGAAGAAGAGGTGTATCACACAATGAGGGACACGTTTGATATTCGTATAGAAGAAATTTCTACTGAGGTAAAAGATTTTACCCAAAAAATGAACCGGTCATTAGAGGAGGTTATCACTATGGCTTCAATAATTGAATTAGAGGCATCTGAATTTGAAACAAAGCGTAATGTCTCAGGGGTGCTCTGGAACCGTATGGAGATAGGAATGGCACTTCAAGTTGATGCTTCGTTTGCACATCTTCTTAATAAAGGGACGTCACAACTCTCACTTGAAGATTTAGAAATTGATTCTCCATATAATACATATAAACATAAAGGACTTCCTCCAGGGCCAATTTCCAACCCAGGACTTGATTCAATTTTAGCGGCTGTAACCCCAATAGAGCACAACTATTTTTACTATTTAGCTGACAAAAGTGGTGTTACTCACTTTAGTAAAACCTTCAATGAACATACTCAAAAAAAGGCAACGTATATAGATTAGCATCTATCTTCGTGCTATAAACAGTTCTGTGAATAAAATAAGTGGCAAAACAGTATTTGTTGGTGTGAGTGGCGGGGTGGACTCGTCTGTTTCTGCTGCACTTCTTAAAGATCAGGGATATACAGTAATTGGTGTTTTTATTAAGGTGTGGCAGCCTGTGTTTTTGAAATGTGATTGGGAAAAAGAACGAACCGATGCAATGCGGGTGTGTGCTCGACTTGATATACCGTTTATAACTCTCGACTTAGAGCACGAGTATAAAGAAGAGGTTGCAGATTATATGATTTCTGAATATAAAAACGGACGGACTCCTAACCCTGACGTTATGTGTAATAAATATATTAAGTTTGGAAGTTTTCTTTCATTTGCAAAAGAAAAAGGTGCAGACTACATAGCCACTGGTCACTATGCTCAAGTAAAAGAGGTTGGTGGTGAGTACGTAATGTTTCAGGGTGTAGATAGTAATAAAGACCAATCATATTTTCTATGGACACTTGGGCAATATGAACTTGGCTCAGTACTATTTCCTGTTGGTGGATACAAAAAGGACAGTGTACGTAAGCTCGCTAAAGAATACAATTTATTAACCGCAGATAAAAAAGACAGTCAAGGAATTTGTTTTTTGGGTCATGTGGACCTTGAGGAATTTCTTGGTCATTACATAGACCTTAAAGAAGGTGAGGTGTTTAATACAAAAGGGGAAGTGGTAGGGGTACACAATGGGTCTGAGCTCTACACAATGGGACAGCGTCACGGTTTTACAATCAACGAAAAAGATACAGATAGAGAACCGTACTATGTTGTGTCTAAAGACATTGAGAAGAACACAGTAACTGTCTCTCATGAACCCAACGACAAAGATTTTAATAAAAAAGAAGTTTCTCTTGAGGGAGTTAATTGGATAACAAATCCTCCAAAAGATGGAAAAGAGTACCAAGCACGCATCAGACACCGCGGAGAGCTACATTCGTGCACAGTCAGTGGCAGTTCTGTGGTCTTTAAAGAACCACAGCACGGACTCGCTCCTGGACAGTCTTTGGTTTTGTTTGATAAAAAAAGGTGTATAGGAGGTGGGATTGTTTCTTGATAGACTATTCTTATGACCGAAGAGATTCTTATTAAAAAGACCGATGGGAGCACGGAGGCCTTTGATGCGTCAAAGTTGGAAGGTTCTCTAAAGCGTGCTGGGGCGTCAGAATCTATCATAAAAGAGATTGTAGACAAGGTGAACTCCAAACTTGTTCCAGGCATGACTACTAAAGAGATTTATCAAGACGCTTTTGAGCTGCTTCGTGATAAAGAAGAAAAACCTATTGCTGCGAAATATTCTCTTAAAAAAGCTGTTTTTGAACTTGGTCCAAGTGGTTTTCCTTTTGAGGATTTTATAACAGAAATTTTTCGAGCAACTGGTCACGAAGCATCTAATGGAGTCATTATGGCAGGGAAGTGCGCAGAGCATGAGGTGGATATGTTCGCTGTGCACAAGGGAGGTAAACGGCATGGTGCAGAAATAAAATTTCACAACCACCCAGGAATTAAGACTGACCTTAAAGTAGCTTTGTATGTCCATGCACGATTTGATGACCTTATTAAAGGCGGGAAGGTGGATGAAGGGGTCCTTATTACAAATACACGATTTACCAGTAATGCCCTTGAATATGGTAAGTGTGCAGGACTTAAGATGATTAGTTGGAATTACCCAGAAAAAGATAACCTGTATTCACTCATTGAAGAAACGGGACTGCATCCAATTACATGCCTCACTACTATTCCTGATAGAAATAAGAAAATACTCATTGATAATGAAATAGTATTGTGTCGATCTATTAGGGAGAATGCAAGTGTGCTCAGTGAATACGGAGTTCCAGTAGACCGTATTCCAAGCATACTTGAGGAAGTAGGTTCCTTGTGCCAACCGGGTGCTGGAGTGTAGAATGGACCATATCAGTAAATATACACGCATGAATACCATGACAGGAAATCAGAATATTAAGCTAATTGGAGTATTTCTCATAGGGGTAGTGGTTGGGAGTTTTTCTCTATGGATGTGGACTGCAACACAAGATGCTCTTTCTAAAGAAACAGAAGAAGGTTTGGTAATAAATAAAGAAGCTTCCAAAGACCAAAATACTGTTGCTCAAAATTTAAATACAGAGGAAACACAACTCTATAGTGATTCAATAGTAGTTCGAAACCAAGCACATGGGGCGTCAGTCATTGTAGAGAAGGCTCGTTTTGAAGAAGATGGATGGGTAGTGATTCATGAGGGGACCGTAAGTCAGATTGGAAATGCACTTGGAGCTGTTCGGTTTGACGCAGGGGAGCACAGTGGTGTTGTTGAGTTATTACGGTCAACTGAAGTGGGTAATGTATACCGCGCTGTACTGTATCGAGATAACGGAGATAAGGAGTTTAGCCTTGATAGTGATTTCCCGTTTCTTCGTGATGGGAATCAACCCATCCTCACCACATTTAGTGTAGAATAATATTATTATAGATAATAATTATGGAACCAGTATTTTTTAATTCGACACTTGTAATATTTGGGCAGCTCATCCTAGCAATTCTTTTAGGAATGACGCTTGGAACAGAGCGTTCTGTTATTGCTAATAAGCGAGCTGGTACACGAACGTATTCACTTGTCGCCCTTGGATCGTGTCTATTTTCTATTATTTCAATTCAAGTAACAAGCCAATATCTCGGACTTGTTTCCTTTGACCCAATGCGTGTTACTGCAGGGATTATTACTGGTATTGGTTTCTTAGGTGCTGGAATTATCATCTTTAAGGACAGTACACTTCAAGGGCTCACTACCGCTGCAGGACTTTGGGTGTCTGCTGGGATAGGTGTAGCGGTTGCCTTTAGTCTTTATGCTATAGCTATTTTTACAACAATTCTTACGCTTCTCGTGTTTACGGTATTATGGTTTGTGGAAAATAAACTCGATATGTTCTTTGATGAACAGAGTCGCATACGACTCGTAAAAAATAAGGAAGCTACGGAGCCACGAGATTAGCTTTTAAAATTCAAAGGTTGAGTTACGGATAGTTGATTTATTATATAGTTACTTGATTATATGATAATATTATATTGTTATGGAAACACTTATACATGCTGACATATTTTTCTTTATTACCAGTATCGCGGTAGTGGTTGTCACCATTGCTCTGTGCATAGTTACATATTTTGCGTTCAAAGCGTTTCGTGTATTAAAGGAAATAGGCGAAATAGTGCGCGACGAAGCAAAACTGATAAAGGAGGACATAGATGGTGCGCGTAATACAATACGCACAAATACGAAAGTTATTAATACAATTATTAAGTCAGTCGCAGGGATGGGTTCTAAAAAAAAGAAAACATCAAGTACTGAAAGAAATAAATAATATACATATGGCAACAAAAAAGAAAACAACAGGTGGAGCAAAGAAAGGACTTATATTAGCAGGAGTTGCTGCAGCAGCCGCCGCAGGAGCATACTATCTTTACGGACCAAAGGGAAAACAACACCGAAAAAAAATAAAGGGTTGGACACTTAAAGCGCAAGGCGAAGTAATGGAGCGTGTAGAAAAACTTAAGGAAGTAGACCGTGAGTCACTAAATAAAATAGTTGACACAGTGGCAAAGAAATACAAAACCGCACAAGGAATTTCAACTGCGGAAGTCGTAGCATTTGCAAAAGATGTTAAGGGGCAGTGGAGTCATATAGAGAAAGAGTTTAAGAAAGGTGTTGCTGCTACTAAAAAAGTAGTAAAGAAGTCTAAGAAGACCGCAAAAAAATAATCTTTTAAAGTTACACACTATGAAAAAAACCTTAATTATCTTAGTTGCTCTATTTATGGTGACAGCATTCTCTGCGTCTGCTGCAACATTTAAAGTTGGTGATGTATATGAATACAAAGGAAGCACACAAGCTGATGATATATATATTGCTGGAGGCTCAATAGACGTATCAGGAGATATTAATGGAGATGGTGTAATAGCTGGTGGAGATGTCTCTATTATAGGAGATATCTCTCAGGATGCGACAGTTGTCGGTGGTTCAATACGGCTTCTAGGTTCAGTGGGAGATGATGCTCGAATTACTGGCGGAAACATTACCATCTCAAGCGATATTGCTGGTGACCTAGTTGCCGCAGGTGGTTTTATTAAGACTCTTTCTGGCTCAACTATTTCTGGAGACGTTGTAATTGCTGGTGGAACTATATTTATTGATGGAAACGTTGGTGGCGACCTAACTATTTATGGGGAAGAGGTAAGGATAAACGGTGAAATCAAAGGAAATGTTAATCTTAAGTTTACAAAAAAAGTAATCTTAGGTGAAAATGCAATAATTGTAGGAAACCTTACGTACTCTGCAGATAAAGACATAGAGATGTCAGATGGTACTGTAGTTGGCGGCATTGTTACTCGGCTTGAGTCACCAGTACATAGATTTGATTTTGATAAAAATGATATTGGAAAAGTTATAGGGTTTCTTTTCCTTGTTAAGTTACTGCTTATGCTTGTAGCAGGAGTTCTTGCAGTAGTCGTATTTAAGAAATTTTCAAAAACTGTTGGAGAACATACATACGAAGACTTCTGGAAGAATGCTCTTATTGGATTCATTACCCTTATTGTTGTTCCTGTTGCTGTAATCTTACTATTCGCAACCATACTTGGTATATGTGTTGGATTCATTCTTCTTGGCGCATACGTGTTAATGCTTATAATTTCTAAAGTACTCGCAGGTATTGTCGTGGGAGGACTCTTGTCGAAATGGATTAAAAAAGAAACTATAATCGATTGGAAATGGGCTGTGCTTGGTATTGTGGCACTCCAAGTAATTTCTTTTGTACCTCTGTTTGGTGGCATTGCAGCATTAATAATAGTACTCGCTACATTTGGAACACTTGGAACTCTTGCATATAAAAGGTTCTGGATTACTCGATAGACTGTTGTATAAATGAAAAAGACCAACAAGGAATTGAATAAAAAAATAGAGGCTAAATCTATGGAAAACTACAGAAAAATTACCATCGGAGTAATGGGCTCATGGAGTGCAACCGATAAGGAAAACAAGAATGCAGAGACACTGGGGAAGCTTATAGCTAATAAAGGCTGGGTAACTCTATCTGGTGGAGAGCCTGGTGGAGTGATGCAAGCAGTCTCTAAGGGTGCAAAAGAAGCTGATGGATGGGTGGTTGGGATTTTACCCCAAACATCAGATAAACCCTATTCAGAATATCTAGACGTTGCAATATTTACCAACGCTTCAGCTGGACGAAACTACTTCAATATACTTTCGTCAGATGTTGTGATTATCGCTTCAAAATTATCTGCTGGTACCTTAATGGAGGCTACTACAGCACTGAGGTTGAAGAAGCCAATAGTTGTGCTCAACAACAACAAAAAAGACCAAGAACTTTTGAAAGACAGGGGGAAAAAGCTTGTTTCAATTGCAAAATCCCCAGAAGACGTAATACGTCTGTGTGAAAAATTCCTAGAGAAATAAGCTTCAAAGAAAGTGAGTGAGTTAACTAAACTGCCAGAGTATCTAGGCCGTTTTTTGTTTTCTTGTATGATATACTGTCTCTAATTATGGGAGCATTTTACAATCCAAATAGAGGAGCTGGTTGGAACTATGGTGGCAATAAATGGCGCCTTTCTCGTTCTAAAATAGACCTTTTTATTTCATGTCCCCGGTGTTTTTGGCTTGATAACAAACTTGGAACCAAACGTCCTCCAGGGTACCCATTTAACTTAAATATTGCAGTTGATACGCTCTTAAAGAAAGAGTTTGATATTCACCGTCAGAATAAAACTCCACATCCGTTTATGGAAGAGTATGGAATTGATGCGGTTCCATTTCAGCACACTGATATGGACTTATGGCGAGACAACTTCAAAGGGATTCAATGCTTACACGAACCTACAGGACTTACTGTTTCTGGAGCAGTGGATGATGTGTGGGTATCCCCAAGCGGTGAGTTAATTATTGTTGACTATAAAGCGACCAGTAAGAACGATGAAGTAAATCTCGATGCAGAGTGGCAAGACGGATACAAACGTCAGATGGAAGTATACCAATGGCTCTTCCGAAAAAACGGATTCAAGGTTTCAGACACTGGATATTTTGTATATGTGAATGGTAAAACTGATGTTGAGAAATTCGACGCAAAACTAGAATTTGATATTAAACTTCTCCCATATACTGGAAGTGACAATTGGATTGATGTGGTACTTGGTAAGGTTAAAAATTGTCTTGAGTCAGATTCAATTCCTGAAGTTGGAGAAGGGTGTGACTATTGCCCATACAGAGAAGTAGCAGGAAAGAAATTACAAGCTATACATTTAGCCAAAACTAAGACTTCAGAGAAACTTGAAGTGAAAGAGAAAAAAGAGGCTAAAAAAGAGGTAAAAGAAGAACAAGTTGATACTGGCACATTATTTTAATTATGCACGGACTTGATACTGAGCAACAAATATTTTTTTATGAACAAGAGTTCTATGTATTTTCAAACTTTTCTTCATTTAAACTCGAATGGAAAGGAGAGATGTGGATGACCTCTGAACACGCATATCATTCAGAAAAATTTGAAGATGAAGACATATTAGAGCAACTCAGAAATAGTAGTTCTGCTCATGATTCTATGAAGATTGCATACGCGTATAAAGATAAGTACAGGAAGAATTGGGATGAAGTAAAGCTTCAGGTAATGAAAGATATTTTACATGCGAAAGTTGAACAGCATCCATACGTAAAAAAGAAGTTACTTGAGTCGGGAGACAAGGAACTTATAGAAAATTCATGGAGGGACGATTTTTGGGGATGGGGGCCCAATAAAGACGGAAATAATCAACTAGGGAAACTCTGGATGGAAGTTCGTGATGAAGTACGTTCTCACATTAATTAAATACGTATTTAAATACACACTTAATCAGTTTCATATGTTCACAGAAAAAGTATTAGAAGTTGTAAAAAGTATTCCAAAAGGGAAGACACTTTCGTATAAAGAGGTTGCGGAGAAAGCTGGGTCTCCAAAAGCATATCGAAAAGTTGGAAGTCTTATGAAGGCAAACTACGACGCTACTGTGCCGTGTCACCGAGTCATCAAGTCTGATGGTTCTCTTGGAGCGTATAACCGCGGTGCTGATTTAAAATATAAAAAATTAAAAGAAGAGGGAGCTCTTTAGGAACACCAGTCGATTTCTTTGCTGTTATATTCCTTTAGGTACACATTCGCAAGTTTAAAGTGATTACATCCAAGAAACCCCCTATGTGCTGAAAGTGGAGAGGGGTGAGGAGCCATGAGGACAAGATGTTTATCTGTATCTATAAGTTGTGATTTCTCTTGAGCGTATGCTCCCCAAAGCATAAACACAACGTGGCTATTATTGTCTGAAACTGCAGATATAACAGCGTCTGTGAATTTGTGCCACCCATAATCGGCGTGAGAATTTGCAACTCCTTCACGAACTGAAAGTGACGTATTGAGAAGAAAGACACCTTGTTTCGCAAAACGCGTAAGGTCAGGGTTATGGTTACAGAGGTTGTCATACTCTAAATCTATTTCTTTAAACACATTTTGTAGCGAGGGAGGAACTTTGTTTTTTGAGTCAGTTGAAAATGCGAGTCCGTCAGCAACTCCGGGTGTATGGTAGGGGTCTTGTCCAAGTATAACGACACGAACATCTGTTGGTAAACATAACTCAAACGCTCGAAAAACTTGCTTTGGTGGGGGATACACTATTTTGTTAAGATATTCTTCTCTAACCTTCAAAGTAAGACCTTTAAAATACAATTTATCGAATTCTTCAGTGAGAAGATTCTTCCACTCAACAGGTATGTGGATTTTGTGTGATTCCACCATATACATATAGTGTAGCAGTAGAGTCTCCCCTCTGCTATGATGCTCTAACATATGATCCATACTCCACAAATAGAAAAAGCAATTCATAAAGCTTCTCTCTTGCACAGGAAACAGGTGCGGAAAGGTGAGGACGAACTACCGTACATTACTCACTTGTTTTCAGTATTTGTTATTTTGACGAAATATACCAAAGATGAAGACGTCCTAATTTCAGGGCTTTTGCATGACACACTTGAAGATACCCCGTACACAGCTGAAGAGCTTGAGCGAGACTTTGGACCTCGAGTTCGGAGTATTGTTGAGGGTGTATCTGAACAAAAGACCAAAGACGGAATAGTAATTGAGTGGGAAGATAGAAAAAGGGGATATGTACAAGGTCTTGAAACAGGTCCAGAGGAATCTTTATACGTTTCAGCGGCGGATAAAATCCATAACTTTCAGTCGACACTTGACTCATATAAGGATAATAAAGAAGGGTATAAAAAAGATTTTGTATCAAAAGACAGAGTCTTATTTTATGGCTCGGTCGTCGAGGTAATAGCGAGGCGCCTGGGGGATAATCATCCACTTTCTGTGCGGTTACAAGAAATGTTTAATAGCTATAAAGATTTTTTGAAAAGTGTGTATAATTAAAAAATCATGTGGTTATTTTATGCATTTCTTTCAGCAATAATGGCGGCGTTAGTCGCAATTTTTGCTAAGCTTGGATTGAAGGAACTAGACTCAACACTTGCAACTACTATTCGTGCAATTATCATGGCTTTGTTTTTGGTTCTTGTAAGTTTTTTCTTGAACAAATTTGATGGATTTTCTGTTACTAATTTAAGTTCAAAGGAATGGCTTTTGATATCACTTGCTGGTATTGCAGGTGCGCTATCATGGCTTTTTTATTTCTTTGCCCTTAAAACAGGTTTTGCTACTGAAGTTGTAGCAATTGATAGGCTCTCAATTGTCTTTGTTGTTATACTTGCCGCACTTTTTCTTGGCGAAGGGTTTGGATGGAAAGTAATCCTTGGGGCGCTTTTCATGACAGCAGGTGCAATTTTAATAACACTTAAATAGAGTTACCAAATTTTCACTCGGTCTTTAGGTTTCCTATATAATTTATCTCCTTTAGTTAGTTTAAATGCTTCATAAAACTCAGGTAAATTTGACATTGGACCATTCACTCGAAATATTGGTCGTGAATGAGAATCTACAAGAGCCAATGTTCGAATAACCTCTGGACGTTCGTGCCCACATTCGAAAATTGTTACACCTAAAAAGAATCGCTGTTCCGGTGTAAAATCCTGTATTATTTTCCCTGTAGTGTGTTTAAGATGTTCTTTGTATGCATCATAAGCAATACTAATACCACCAAGATCCGCAATGTTTTCTCCAAGAGTCATCTTTCCATCCATTTTTACGTTACCTATTTTAAATTGGTTAAACTGGGCAACGAGAGGTTTTGTTTTTTCTTCAAAACGCTTCTTGTCTCCCTTTGTCCACCAGTTATGAAAGTTTCCATTGTGGTCAAATTTTGCTCCTGAATCATCAAATCCATGCGTGATTTCATGTCCAATAATAGCTCCGATAGAACCATAGTTAATTGCATCATCAGCATTCGGATCAAAGAATGGTGGTTGTAGGATTCCAGCAGGGAAGACTATTTCATTCATATTTGGATCATAAAATGCATTAACAGTTTGAGGTGTTGTGAACCACTCTTTTTTATCTACTTTTTTGTCCAGTTTTTTGAACGCTTTATTTTTTTCAAATCCTATAGACCGAATAACATTCTCAACATACGTACCAGGTTTAATTGTGAGTCCACTGTAAGATTTCCACTTGTCAGGGTAACCAAGTTTTCGTGTCATATGTTTGAGTTTTAAAAGAGCTTTTTTCTTTGTAGATGCTGTCATCCACTCATTACTTTGTATCCTCTTTTTGTACGCAACAAACAAGTGGTCAACTAGCTCATTTACTTTTTCTTTCGCTTCTGGTGGAAAATAGGTTTTCACGTACTCTTTACCAATAGCTTCTCCAATATTATTTTCTAGAACACCAATAACCCTCTTCCACTCAGGTTCAGACTGTTTTTGTCCAGTAAGTGTTTTTCCATAGAATTCAAATCGAATATTTATAAAATCTTTCGAAAGTAATGAGCCAAAACCGTCAATTATCTGCCACCGTAGATACATTTTCCATATTGAAATAGGTACCGACTCAATCATCTGTGAAGCTTCTTTTAGATATTCTGGTTGCGTTACAACCACCTCTGTTGCTTTCTTAAGTCCAACCTCATCTAAAAATGCCCTCCAATCAACAGAAGGAGCAATTTTTTGTAATTGAGGGAGTGTCTTTTTATTGTAGAGTTTTTCAATGTCCCGAGAATCAACTTTATCCATAGAGGCTTTAGCTAGTCTTTTTTCAAACGCAAAAATTGAATCTGCATTCCTAGAGGCTTCTTTTTTAGGAATATTTACAAGGACTAAAGTTTCCAAAATATATTTCTTAAAAGCTTTCTGTATACGTATGGATTCGTTATCTTTTTTAAGGTAAAAGTCTCTATCAGGCAACGTTAGTCCATTCTGGTATAGAAATGTGTTATGAACCTCCCCATTTTTGTCATCTTGAGCAACTGTTGTTCCCCATAGAAGTGAAAACCCTTTTGCATGTTCTTGTGTGATAAATTTAACTATTTCTTCTGGGGAGGTAATCCTCTCTATGCAATCAAGTAGATGTTGTATAGGAAGAATTCCAAGTTTGTTTCTAACATTCATGTTTAAACCAGAGCGGTAGAAATCCCTTGTTAACTGTTCTTCAGATCCATTTTTTATATTTTTTTTCTTTGAGTTTTTCTCAATAACCTTTTTTATCTTTTTTAATCCATCTTCACGAAGTATGAAGAAGGTACCCCATTTTGATTTTGTTGGGGGAATTGGATTGTTTTTAATCCACACCCCGCAAGAGAACTTAAAAAAATCATCCTGTGGGCGAACTGTAGTATCAATGTTTTTAAAGTATGACTTCATAGTAATTTATTACCAGAGATAATAGCATGTTTTCATAAAAAAGAAGTGATATACTAATACGTATTATGGATTTACTTTTTTGGGGAATGACAATTAGTGTAGTTGGTAAAGTACTTCTTGGAGTCACTGTGATTAGAGTGCATTCTAAGATAGTACACGAACACAAGGTTGATGGGGCAGTGCTTAAAGAGATGCGGAAAGAGAAGATTCTTGCAATTCTTGGGGTATTCTTTATGGTAGTAGGATATATTCTCGAAGCGATGTTCTATGGATACTTCTGAAATTAGAAAGAAATACTTTACATTTTTTGAAAAAAAAGGGCATACGGTAATTCCTTCAGCTTCTCTGCGCCCAGAGAATGACCCCACTACTCTATTTGTTGGATCAGGTATGCAACCACTACTGCCATATCTACTCGGTGAAAAACATCCCAGGGGTGTTCGGTTGGTAAACTCACAAAAAAGTTTTCGAGCTGAAGATATAGAAGAAGTAGGAGACAATCGTCACACAACATTTTTTGAAATGCTCGGAAACTGGTCTTTAGGCGATTACTTTAAAAAGGAACAGCTTCCATGGGCTTTTGAGTTTTTAACTGAAGAAATAGGACTTAACCCAGAAAAACTTTACGTTACTGTCTTTATAGGTGATGAGACTCTTGGTATTCCAAAAGACACGGAGTCAGTTCAAATCTGGAAAGGACTTTTTAAAGAAAAAGGGATAGAGGCTATTGATATAGAGATAGGTTCTGAAGAGGATGGATATGCAAAAGGAATGCAACAAGGAGACAAAGAGGGAAGAATTTTTTATTATGACGCAAAGAAAAATTGGTGGAGCCGTTCTGGCACTCCAGACAAGATGCCTGTGGGTGAGCCAGGAGGTCCTGACTCAGAAATGTTTTATGACTTTGGAACAGAGCACAATACAAGTTTTGGTGAACACTGCCATCCTAATTGCGACTGCGGTCGTTTTATGGAAATCGGAAACTCTGTGTTTATGGAGTACATCAAAAAAGAAGATGGAAGTTTTGTACAATTGCCACAGAAGAATGTTGACTTTGGTGGAGGACTAGAGAGAATTGCCGCAGCAACAAATGGTAATTCGGACATATTTTTAATAGACACGCTACAAGTAATTATAGAATATATCGAGAAGACCTCTGGGAAAAAATATGATGATACTCGATATACACACGCTTTCCGTGTTATCGCTGACCACATCCGAGCCGCTATTTTTATTATTGCTGACGGAGTGGTGCCTTCAAATTCTGAACAAGGGTATTTTGTACGACGGTTGATTCGTCGAGCAGTTCGGTATGCTGATTTACTTGGGGTACCAGATGGTGTTCTCGCTGCTTCGGTAACTGCAGTGAGTGGCACATACAAAGACCAATATGAAATTCTTCTAGAGAAGGGCGGTGAGATTGCTGGAATAATTGCAGCTGAAGAAGAGAAGTTTCGAAAAACACTAACGAGAGGACTCAAAGAGTTTGAAAAACTAAGCAATAATAATATATCAGGAAACGATGCTTTTATACTTTTTACTACGTACGGATTCCCATATGAACTAACTGAAGAGCTTGCAGAGGAAAAAGGAATATCAGTAGATAGGAAAGGTTTTGATGTAGAGATGAAAAAACACCAAGAACTTTCCCGTAGTGGTTCAGAACAAAAGTTTAAAGGTGGATTAGTTGACCATGGGGAAATGAGTATTAAATACCATACCGCGACACATCTTCTTAACCAAGCACTTCGCAATGTTCTTGGAAATTCTGTACAGCAGAAAGGAAGTAATATCACACCGGAGCGTATGCGTTTTGATTTTTCATTTGACCGTAAGATGACTGACGAGGAAAAAAAGAAAGTTGAGGATATTGTAAATGAACACATAAAAGCGGCTATTGTAGTGACAAATCAGGAACTACCACTTGAAGAAGCAAAAAAACTTGGCGCCATAGGCTTGTTTGAAGAAAAGTACGGAGATGTTGTAAAAGTATATACAATAGGGGATTTTAGCCTTGAGTTTTGTGGAGGTCCTCACGTGACAAACACAAGCCAACTTGGACACTTTAAAATAGTAAAAGAAGAATCAATCTCAGCAGGAGTGCGTCGTATTCGTGCGGTTCTAGAATAAGCGTCTTAGTTGTTATTCCGTTGCTCTTCCTTGCTAGGCGACTTATACTATTTAGTAATGAAGCTTTCTCAGATATCAGAAACAGTAAAAAATCTTTTAAAGCGAATACGTGGAGTTCAACCTGTTGTTATTTTTGATATTGGAAGTTCTAGTATTGGTGGCGCGGTGGTATTTTTTGGTAAAGAAGTTCCTGAGATTACATACAGCACAAGAGTTCAATTACCATTTCAAGAAATAGCCGACAAAAAACATTTATTACCTCAAATCGAAGAGGTTCTTTCTCAGGTTGCTGAAGATGTACAAAAGAACGGATTACAAGCGGTTAAAGGGAAGTCGGTTGTTCCTCAAGAGATAGTCTGCATTCTCTCTTCTTTGTGGAGTAATACTCGTACAACTAATGCCACATTTGAAAATAAAGAAAAATTTATAGTGACTGATGAGATTATGGATAATCTTTTAATTCAAATTCATGAAAATAATAAAGGAGAGAAAGAAGAAGGGGTTGTCACCATAGAAGAAATTATCGTTAATTCTTTCTTAAACGGATACCCGACTCAATTACCTTTAGGGAAAGAAGCACAGCACATTAGTGTTTCATTTCTTGAGAGTACGGTGACGAAAGAATTGAATACTAAAATACATGATGTGGTATATAAAATTTTTAGCCCAGATATTCCTCTTCTATTACGTTCATTTACGTTAGTAGCATTCTCTGTTACGCGAGATATGTTTGAACATATACGGGATTTTGTCCTTGTGGACGTTACTGGTGAGATTACAGAGATTGCAGTAGTACGTAATTCTACATTAGATGAGACGTTCTCATTTCCATACGGGAAAAATACCATTGTCAGAGATATTGCTAAAAAAACAGGCAGCGTCCCTGAGGATGTCCTCACTCGCCTTAAGATTGAGATTTCTAAAACCAAGTCTGATATAAAAGGAGAAGTATCTGAAGAAGAAAAGAAGTGGACAGAATTGTTCGGTAAAGCATGTGAAGAACTTTCTTCGGAGACGAGTCCATTACCACCGCATGTTTTTCTTATTGTAGATACTCCCTATGAAAAGTGGTTTCACTCAATGATAGAAAGGGTTGATTTTAGTCAGTTTACCGCAACACGCGATGCTTTCAATGTTAATCCTCTTCTTGAAAAGCAGGTTGAGGGTATGTGCATATTACACAAAGGAATTACATACGATAATTTTCTTGTTATAGAATCTATTTTTTATAATAGGGAATATCTTCCTCGCACGTAATACCATTTATGGTATAGTATTAAGTAATTATGAAGAGAAGCATTGATGACATAATTCTTCCTGAAGATCGGGACCGTAGGTCAATCCGCAAGGTTAGTGTTGATCGTTCTCCTCGCCGAAAAAGACCAGAGTTAGTCCAAGAAGTTGAACAAGACTTACCACCACGACCACCGCGTTCTCGTAGAGCGTCATCACGTCTTGGGCTTTGGATAATATCCATAGTCTCTTTATTGGTTCTTGTGTTTGGTTTCTCATTTCTTTTTTCGGGGGCAAAACTTGTTGTAACCCCTAAACAACGAACAGTGTTAGTCGATGCAGAATTTAAAGCATTTAAAAATCCAAAAGTTAATGAGCTCGGATATGAAATAATAACAATTGAGAGAGAAGGTACTCAAGATGTGACAGCTAGTGGTGAGGAGTTTGTTAAGGAAAAATCCTCAGGGACAATAGTTGTGTATAACAACTACAGTACCGCTAATCAACGTTTGATTAAGAATACTCGATTTGAAACTCCTGAAGGGCTTATTTATCGAATTAATGAATCAATTACAGTTCCTGGTAAACAAAAAGAGAATGGGGTTACTGTTCCAGGGAGTATAGAAGTGACTGTGTATGCAGACGAAGTAGGGGAAGCATACAATATTGGGCTTACTGACTTCACTATTCCTGGGTTTGAAGGGGACCCGCGATATGATGATTTTTACGCACGTTCTAAAACTAACATGTTTGGAGGTTTTGAAGGACAAAAGAAGGTAGTAAGCGAAGCCGATGAAACCAAGGCTCGTGACGAGATTAAAGAGAAACTAAAAACCCAACTACTTAAAGATGTTTTTTCTCAAAAACCGGAAGGATTTGAGATATATGAAGATGGGGTATTTATCACATTTGCATCACTACCTGACGGCGAGAATGGTGACCGTGTAGCAGTGAAGGAAAAAGCTGTGTTGTATGGGGTACTTTTTGAACGAACTAAGTTTGCCCAGTTTGTAGCCCAAAATACTATTGCAGGTTTTGAGGGTGGTGAAGTAGAGATTCTTGACCCGAACACTCTTACTTTTAGTGTACTTGGAAAAGACCAAACAGAACCGTGGATTAATGAAGAGTTCTTATTTAAACTTGGGGGAAATGCTCATATTGTATGGGATTTTGAGTCAGATCAGCTTAAAAATGACCTCTCAGGTAAGTCAAAAGATGCTCTTCAGACGGTTCTTACTGGATATCCAAGCATAGATGAGGCACAGATAGTCCTCAGGCCTTTTTGGAGACAAACATTCCCTGATAATATTAAGGATATAAAGATTACTACGATAATAGAGAAATAGCAGATTATATACACCAAAAACCTTGACGTGTAAGGCTAGTTTCTGGTAGTATATGTCCACTCTGTAATGTCACAAGTGAACGGAAAACCAGAAGCAGTTATGGGGATAGTGGATGAGGCTTTGCCTAATACATTATTCCGAGTAACCCTTGAAGAAGGGGGTGAGCAGATTCTCACGTACCTTTCAGGGAAAATGCGGATGTACCGGATTAAAGTTCTAGTTGGCGACAAGGTGGCTGTTGAGTTAGAGCCTTATGGAGGAAAAGGAAGGATTATAAAGCGCTTATAATTTCAAACGAGGAGTATTGGAGAATTTTATTTTCATACAATGTCCGAGTGTAGGAATTATATAGCGAACCACACAATACGCGCTATATAGTTGGATACGATTGAGTTCCGTCTATACCACCCACACAAGGAAAGCGCAATTTTTTGTTGTCACAATGAAAATAAAATCTTCAGTAAAAAAAATATGTGCAAAATGCCAGACAGTCCGCCGAAAGGGGAATCTGTATGTTATTTGTTCAGGTCCTCAAGGAGGGCGTCATAAACAACGACAAGGATAATTTTTTAATATACGTTATGCGAATTTCAGGTATCACAATTCCAGATAATAAACGACTCGAAATAGGACTCACCTCTGTGTATGGGGTTGGGCGCCCTCGAGCAGAAGAGATATTGAAAGAGCTTAAAATCGACGCAGGTAAAAGACCTGGAGATTTAAATACAGAAGAGGAAAATGCTATTCGGGAAAAAATTGAATCATTTCCTATAGAGGGAGAACTTCGTCGTACAGTTTCAGGAAACATTAAGCGGCTTAAGGACATTCTTGCATACCGAGGTGTTAGGCACAGTAGGAATCTTCCTTCACGAGGACAACGAACTAAGACAAATTCTCGAACAGTTCGTGGTAATAAGCGAAAGACCATGAGTTCTGGTCGACGTACTGTAGATAAGAAATAAATATGGGAAAGAAACGAATTATAAAAAAAGCAGGTGGGGGAATGGATTCAGGGTTAAAATCTCGTTCTCTTTCTCGTGTCCCTAAAAAGAAAATAGACTCAGGGGTACTACATATCCAAGCCACATTTAATAATACAAAGCTTATGCTTTCAGATAAATCAGGAAATGCGTTCATGTGGTCTTCAAGTGGAGCACTTGGATTTAAGGGGGCTAAGAAGGGTACTCCTTTCGCAGCTGCTAAAGTAGGGGAAGTGCTTGGAGAAAAGGCTCAAATAATGGGCATGAAGGATGTTGACGTTATCATGCGTGGTGTGGGTTCTGGACGAGAATCTTCACTTCGTGCATTTTCATCAAAAGGGATAGGGGTGTCTAGTATCAAAGATATGACCCCAGTTCCCTTTAACGGGCCACGGGCTAAGAAGCCACGACGAGTTTAACAAAAAGATTACACTTTAATTATGATAATAGGACCACGATACAAAATAGGTAAACGACTTGGAGCAAGCGTTTTTGAAAAGTGCCAAACACAGAAGTTTGTGCTTTCTGAAGCTCGTTCTAAAAAACGACGTACCTCAAGGCGACCTAAACAACTTTCTGATTTTGGAAAACAACTTCTTGAAAAGCAAAAAGTTAGGTTTATGTACGGTATTACAGAAAAGCAGTTTTCTAAATACGTTAAAATAGGGACATCTGCTCCAGGAGAGTCAAAGAATAAGATTTTTCAAGATCTTGAGACCCGGTTAGATAATGTCGTGTATCGTCTCGGACTTGTTCCTACCCGAAGATTTGCACGACAAGCAGTATCACACGGACACATTATGGTTAATGGAAAGCGGGTAACAATTCCATCTTTTAAAGTTGGAATGAAGGACGTGGTAGCTGTTCGACCAAACAGTAAGGAAAAAGGAATATTCATTGGTTTCGAGGAACGTTTTAAGGATTATTCAGTACCGAAATGGCTTACTTTTGATGCAAAGAAGATGGAAGGGAGCATGTCAGTATATCCAGAACTTTCTGACGCGGATGCATCCATTGACCTTGATATGGTCCTTGAATTTTACAGTAGATAAATATAAGAATTTATTAATTTATAATAATACGTATTATGTCAGACTATAATGTAGCACTTCCATCTAAACCACGAATTGTTTCCGAAAAAGAGTTCGGTGGTGTATATGAAATTGATGGTCTTTACCCTGGGTATGGACACACTCTTGGTAACTCACTTCGACGAATTATCCTTTCTTCATTACCAGGAGCTGCAATTACTTCAGTAAAGATTGATGGGGTACAGCACGAATTTTCAACAATCGAGGGGGTTAAAGAAGATGTTATTACAATTCTTCTTAATCTTAAGCGGGTACGAATTCAGATGCTTTCTGATGAACCGCAGCAGATGAAAATAAATATAAAAGGAGCTAAAGTGGTTACCGCTGCTGATATTGAAATCCCTGGACAGGTACAGATTCTTAACCCAGAACAGCCAATTGCTGAGGTCACGGGGAAGAATTCAAACCTATCTATAGAAATGACAGTAGAGCGAGGACTCGGGTATGTTGCTAAAGAAGTGCTTCAAAAAGACCGTGTAGAAGTTGGTGTTATTTCTCTTGATGCAGTTTTCACACCAATTCGTCGAGTTAACTACGAAGTAGAAAACATGCGTATTGGAGACCAAACAGATTTCAACCGACTTCGAATATTTATTGAGACTGATGGAACTGTTACTGCAAAGGAGGCACTAGAGAAATCAATAGAGATAATGATTAACCAACTCAAAGCAATTGTTGGTTTCAAAGAAGAGATTGAGCTTCCTGAGGAGACTCTAGTAGAAGAAGAGCCAGAAGAAGAAAAGAAAGAAGTTGATTCAGAGTTTCTTAAGACACGTATTGACGATCTTGACCTCTCAGCACGAACAACTAACTCATTAGAGAGTGCAAATATCCGTACTGTTGGAGGTCTTGTTCGCAAACGGGAGGAAGATATTCTTTCAATTGAAGGGATAGGACAAAAAGGGTTACAAGAAATTAAACGAGCATTAAGCAACTTTGGAGTTACTCTTAAGTAACCAATTAAATAAAGTATTATGAAACACAAAGCGCACGGAAGAAAATTTGGAAGAGTACGAAAAGTTAGGGTTGCCTTAATCCGTTCTCTTCTGCGTGCACTAATTCTTCACGGGAAAATCGAAACTACTGAGGCAAAAGCAAAAGAGATACAACGTTCTGTTGAAAAACTTATTACAAAGAGTAATAAAGGGACTCTTGCATCATACAGGGGAGTTATCTCTGTACTTGGAGGGGAAGAACGAGTAGCTAAAATGCTTAAAGAGGAAGTTGCTCCCAAATACACTGAACGGGAAGGTGGGTATACCCGAATTACAAAAATTCATGTACCATCTCATGATGCACGTAAACGTGCAGTAATCGAATTCGTATAAGCTTATGGAATACACAATAGACGCAAAAGGAAAAAAATTAGGACGAGTTGCAAGTGAAGCAGCGCATGTTCTTATGGGTAAGGACACTCCTTCTTTTGAAAAACACACTGTTGCTGATGTGACAGTTACTGTTATGAACAGTGATGCTTTACTTATAACCCCTAAAAAGGCCTTAACTAAAATTTATACACACTACACAGGGCATCCAGGAGGACTCCGAAAACAGACTCTTGAAAAAATAAAAGAATCTAAAGGTATGGAAGAGGTGATACGCAAGGCTGTTTATGGTATGCTTCCGGGGAACAAATTACGAGCACAGATGATGAAACATCTAATTATCAAATAATACATACATGGCTGACTTTACACACAAAGAAGAATATATTGAGACTGTCGGACGTCGAAAGACTGCGTCTGCTCGTGTTCGAATTTCTAAGAGCGAATCAAAGAATGAAGTTGTTATCAATGAGAAGAGTCTTGAAGAACACTTTCCTACAAAAGAATTACAGGGTGTTGCTGGAGATGCACTCAAGCACTCATCTGAAGGGGATACATTTAAAGTAACAGCAATCATTAGAGGTGGTGGTATTCATGCCCAAGCCGAAGCATTGCGCCACGGTATTGCACGTGCGCTTGTTGAATACAATGCAGAATTGCGTAAAGCACTCAAAAAAGCAGGTTTTCTTAAGCGAGATCCTCGTAAGAAGGAACGAAAGAAATTTGGTCTCAAAAAAGCTCGAAAGTCACCCCAGTGGTCGAAGCGATAGTACACGTTCTCTTAAATTAAGAGAAGTAAAAACTTACGTTACATTAAGTAACGTAAATGGAATTACCATATGCCAAAAAAGAAGTTCACAAAAATTGACAATGATAATGACCTGGAACATAATATCACCGATGATATTGTTCTAGAAGATGATTCTGAGGGTGTTTCTGATAAGATTAAGAAGATTCAGAAAAAGCTCAAGGAGTGTGAGAAAGAACGACAAGAATATCTCGATGGATGGCAGCGAGCACGGGCTGATGCAGTGAACAAGGAGAAAGAAACTGTGCTAGAACGAGAGCGAGCAGTATCGAGGGCCGAGATAAGGGCCTATTCGGAACTTTTCCCAGTACTTGATAGTTTTGATATGGCTTTTTCTAATAAGGAGCTTTGGGAGAAGGTAGACAAGGATTGGCGGGTAGGTATAGAACACATTTACACTCAGGCTATCAGAATCTTTGAGAGTGCTGGAATTTCAACAATAGATGCAGAAGGAGTACTTGATCCACATCTCCACGAACCAATACAAGTTAAGGAGGTGGATGCCGAGAAGGATGATGGACATATTCTTTCTGTAGTTCAAAAGGGGTATATCAAAGGAGAACTTGTGTTACGTCCAGCAAAGGTAATTATTGGAAAATTTAAATAATTATTAATTTAAGAAAAAATATCATGGGAAAAATTCTAGGAATTGATTTAGGAACAACTAACTCTGCAATGGCATATATCGCAGGCGGGGAGCCTGTTGTTATTGAGAACGCAGAAGGTAATCGCACAACTCCTTCTGTAGCAGCTATTTCGAAGACTGGTGAGCGTCTTGTTGGAGTCCTCGCTCGACGTCAAGCTGTAACAAACCCTAAAAATACTATTTATGGAATTAAGCGATTTGTCGGACACCGATATGCAGATGAAGTGGTGAAAAAAGACAAAGATACCCTTCCCTACGAAGTAAAAGAATCAAAAGATGGAGGAGTCCTAATTTCTCTTAATGAAAAAGACTACCGACCCGAGGAAATCTCAGCAATGATTCTACAAAAACTCAAGCAAGATGCTGAGGCAAAAATAGGAGAAAAAATCACCGAGGCTATCATCACGGTACCTGCATACTTTGATGATGCACAGAGGAAAGCCACTAAAGACGCAGGGAAGATTGCTGGTCTTGATGTGAAGCGTATCATCAACGAACCAACAGCTGCAGCTCTTGCGTATGGATTTAATAAGAAAAAAGATGAACAAATCGTGGTCTATGACTTTGGAGGAGGTACGTTTGATGTATCAGTTCTTGAAGTAGGCGATGAAGTAATAGAAGTTAAATCAACTGATGGAGACTCACATATGGGCGGACGAGATATCGACCAGAAAATCATTATGTGGATTGGAGAGGAATTTAAAAAGCAGAGCGGTATAGATATAACAAAGGACCCACTTGCTCTTCAGCGTCTCGATGAAGCAGCTGAGAAGGCTAAGATGGAACTATCTTCATCTTCTGAAACAGAAATTAACATACCGTTCATCACATCAGATGAGTCTGGTCCAAAACATCTCTTGCTTAAACTTACTCGATCAACACTCGAACAACTTGCTAAAGAGTACATTGACCGATCTATTGAAATTACCAAACGTGCTATAGAAGCATCTCCGTTTGAAATTAAAGATATTGACGAAGTGATTCTTGTTGGAGGTCAGACTCGAATGCCTGCAATTGAGGCACGAGTTAAAGAACTTTTTGGAAAAGAACCCAATAAATCAATCAACCCGGATGAGGTTGTAGCACTTGGTGCTGCACTTCAGGCAGGAATTATGCAAGGGGATGTTAAAGACATTCTTCTTCTTGACGTGATTCCTCTTTCTCTTGGTATCGAAACTCTAGGAGGAGTGGGTACGAAACTTATAGAACGAAATACAACTATTCCAACTTCAAAATCTCAAACATTTTCAACCGCAGCTGACAATCAGACTTCAGTTGAAGTACATATTGTTCAAGGTGAGCGTGCGATGGCAGCAGACAACAAGGACCTTGGGAGATTTATTCTTGAAGGAGTGCCACCAGCACCCCGTGGAGTACCGCAAGTAGAAGTAACGTTCGATATTGACGCAAACGGAATACTTAACGTTACTGCAAAAGATAAAGCATCTGGAAAGGAGCAGTCAATTCGAATTGAGGCAAGTTCAGGGCTTTCTGATGAGGAGGTTAAAAAGATGCAAGAGGATGCAGAAGGTCATGCAGAAGAAGACGCAAAGAAAAAAGAGCTTGTTGAAGTAAGAAATGTTGCTGAACAACTTGCGTACACTGCAGAGAGCTCTATCAAGGAGTATGGTGATAAAGTTACTGATACTATAAAAGCAGATGTAGAAGAAAAAATTAAAGCAGTACGAGAAGTAAAAGATAAAGACGATGTTGAGGCAATTAAAAAAGCATCAGAAGAACTTTCTACTGCTGTCCAAGAGATAGGGAAGGCTATGTCAGAAAACAAAGAAGAAAACAAAGCAGAAGAAGGACAACCAGAAGCCCATGAAGGCGATACATCTACTGAAACTCCAAACGATTCTCAAGAGGAAGCCACTAAAGAGTCAACTGAAGAAAACAAGTAGTTAATCTCGGTGCTTGTTTTTAGTGTTAAGACGAGTACAATAGTTTCATGCAGAAGGACTACTACAAGACATTACAAGTTGCAAAGAATGCAACAAAAGATGAAATTAAAAAAGCATTCCGCACTCTAGCTCACAAGTATCACCCAGATAAACAAACTGGAGATGAGGCAAAATTTAAAGAAATAAGTGAGGCGTATAGTGTGCTTTCAGATGATAAGAAACGTGCTGAGTATGACTCATATGGACGGGTCTTTTCTGGCGGCGGATCAGCAGGAGGAGGGCAACAAGGACAGGGATTTGGAGGATTTGATTTTTCTGGATTTCAAGGAGGATTTGGGCAAGGTGGTTTTGAAGGTGTTGATTTGGGAGATATTTTTGGAGATATTTTCGGAGGAGGTAGGGGTGGTATACAGCGAGGAAGGGATATTTCTATTGATTTAGAGATTTCTTTTAAAGAGGCGGTATTTGGTGTTGAACGGCGGGTTCTACTCACCAAGACTTCTGTCTGTGACAGTTGTAGTGGTACTGGTGCAGAGAAAGGTTCTGAACTTGAAACATGTAAGGGATGTAATGGGAACGGAAAAGTTCATGAAAGTAAATCTTCTGTGTTCGGCACATTTACCAGTGTTCGTGCATGTGGAGAATGTCACGGTACTGGGAAAGTTCCTAAAGAAAAATGTAAAACATGTAAGGGAGCACGAGTTGCTCGAAAAGAAGAAGAGGTGGTTATCCGAGTCCCATCAGGTATTAATAATGGAGAAATGATTCGTTTAACTGGTGGCGGAGAGGCTGTTGCTGGCGGAGATACTGGAGACCTTTATATAAAAATTCATGTACATCAAGATAAAAACTTCCACAAAGAAGGGAGTAATCTCATAACATCTCTTTCAGTAAAACTTACTGACGCGCTCTTAGGTGGGGAATACACACTACAAACTCTTGACGGAGATGCTATTGTTGTAAAAGTACCTCAAGGCGTTTCGTTTGGAGAAATTATCCGAGTTAAAGGACGAGGTGTTCCCTCATCTTTAAGTTCTCGCGGCGACCTTCTGATAAAAATCTTGATTGATATGCCAAAGAAGTTAAGTAAGAAATCAAAAGACGCAATTGGGGAACTCAAACAGGAGGGTATTTAGTTAGAAGTAATATACATTAGTGTTTATGGATTTCTTTAACACACTATCTGGAGCGATTACAACGGATATTATTATTATATTTGTAGTCTTTACCTTTTTATTTCTATTTAGTGTTCGGTATGGAAAAAGTAGCAGTACATCACTTCTTCTTTCTCTTTACGTTGGGATTCTGACATTTCTCAGTTTTCCATACTTAGAAGAGGCAACATTTTTAAAAAGTTCTGAAGTGCAGGTAACTATTTCTCATATTGTATTATTTCTTGTTCTAGTATTTATGATTCATTCTGTCGTTCGTAGGTTTATCTTTACCGAGTACTCAGGTAGTGGGTTTCTAAAGTACGGCGAGATGACGATTCTATCAGGAGTGACAACAGCACTTTTATTTGCATTCGCGTATCATACAATCCCGCTCGCAACACTTTATGATTTTGGAGACTCTATAGATAGTCTTTTTTCATCCCAGTATTTCTTCTGGTGGCTTGTAGCTCCCATGGCCGCACTTCTGTTAGTCTCTCGTGAATAAGTAAAACTTAGCTACATAACCCATAATTAGCTTCCAAAATCCCCATTTTCTGGTACTATTTTGAGAATGAAAGGAAAGAAAAGACTTCTCACTGGTTTACAGGCATCAGGAACTCTTCATATAGGAAACTATTTCGGTGCACTTAAGCCATTTGTTGATACGTATGAAGATTATGAGAGCATGCTCATGGTTGCTGATTATCATGCGCTTACATCAATAAAGGACGCTTCTTTGTTACGCAGTAATATATTTGATGTCGTTAAGGACTATCTTGCAGTAGGCATTGACCCGAAGAAGGCAATTATATTCAAACAATCTGATGTGCTTGAACACACAGAACTTAGTTGGATTTTTAACTGTCTTGTGACAGTACCTTTCTTAATGCAGGCCCATGCCTATAAAGATAAAATTGCTAAAGGTCTAGAAGCTAACGCAGGTCTTTTTACATACCCAATGCTTATGGCAGCTGATATTCTACTGTATGACACAGATGTCGTACCAGTCGGAGAAGACCAACGACAACATGTCGAATACGCAAGAGAAGCTGCTATGAAATTCAACAATGCTTTTGGTGACACATTCAGCGCTCCAAAAGAACTAATTCTTGAAGGAGTTGGTACTGTTCCGGGAACAGACGGTTTAAAGATGGCAAAAAGTAGGCCTCAGTACGTTATTCCATTATTTGGTAGTAAAGACGAAATTACAAAGGCAGTCATGTCCATTGTCACAGACTCTTCAGCAGATCGTCCTGAGCACGTATATGCAATTCACAAACTCTTTAAAACTGAAGAAGAGTTAGAGGTTTTATATAAAGAAAAAATGGGAAACTATAAAGATCTTAAAGAAGCACTGATTGAGGATATTGATTCGTATATGTCTCCTATTCGCGAAAGACGAATTCACATCACCGATGACGAGGTAAAAAAAGTCTTGGAAGATGGAGGAAAGCGTGCACGAGAAATTGCGCAAAAGAAAATGGAAGACGTTCGCAAGAAAATAGGAGTGACAATTAACTAATTCAATTATGGAAAGAACATACATACAAAATTTAAAAGATAATGTAGATAAAGAAGTAACCATCTCTGCTTGGGTTGATGTTGCACGAGACCAAGGAAAGATGGCTTTTTTTGATTTTCGTGATGGAACTGGTTTTGTTCAAGGTGTTGTTTTTGGAAAGCCAGACGTACTTGAAGTAGCAAAGAAACTTCGTCCTGAGTGGGTTGTTTCTATAACCGGGAAAGTAAATAAGCGACCAGAGAAAATGGTTAATGAAGGAGTAGACAACGGTGACATCGAGCTTGAAATTACGGGGATAGAAGTATTGAGTGAAGCACACGAGCTTCCATTTGATAAAGATACTGAACTCAATATTGATACATATCTCGATAACATGCCACTTACACTGCGGTCAGAAAAAGCGAGAAAGACATTTAAGACACAAGCAAATATTATAAAAGCGTATAGAGAAATACTTAATGAAAAAGGGTTCACTGAGTTCCAAGCACCAAAACTAGTTGGAGATGATGCTGAAGGAGGCGGTAACGTGTTTAAGGTAGAGTACTTTAAAGACAAAGACGCATACCTCGCAACAAGTCCACAGCTTTACAAACAGATTATGGTTGGAGTATTCGAAAAAGTTTTTTCTACAGGAAATGTTTTTCGGGCAGAGAAACACAGCACAACACGACACCTAAACGAGTACACGAGTCTTGATGCAGAGTTTGGATTTATTAAAGACCACACAGATGTTATGGCTGTATTAACAGATGTAATGAAACACATCAATAAATCTATAGACGGTGATTTGAAAATTCCAGAAGAGATACCTGTTATGAAATTGCGTGAAGCTCAAGCGCTTATCTCAAAAGAAACAGGAGAAGACTGTACTGAGGAACCGGACCTAGAACCAGCACATGAGCGGTGGTTATCTGAATACGCACTCAAAGAATTTAATTCAGATTTTATATTCATCACACACTATCCAGTATCAAAACGGCCATTCTACACATATGAAGACGAGGATGATAAAGGATTTACCAAGAGTTTTGACCTTCTGTTGCGAGGAGTTGAAATAACAACAGGAGGGCAGCGAGTTCACAATTACGATGAATATTTAAGAAAGTTAAAAGAGAAAGGTCTCAACCCAGAAGGATTTTCATTTTATCTACAGGCCTTTAAAAATGGTATGCCACCTCACGGTGGATGGGGGATGGGACTAGAACGTCTTACACAAAAAATACTTAACCTAGATAACGTGAAAGAAGCAACGCTTTTCCCGAGAGAAATGAACCGAATTGATACACTGTTAACCGACTAAATATACCAAAATGAAAATAACTACAGAGACCAAAAAAGCAGGAACACTGCCAAAGAAAATTGTTAAAGTAACTCTTACAGAAAAGAATCAAACACGATTTATTGAAGACGCCGAGGGCTCAACAAGTATAGAAATAAAAATAAATAAAAACGATAAGAATAACTTAAGAAAATTTATTAAGGTTGTTCGTAAAGTGGTACGAACCGCTAAACAGTATAAGGTAGAACAAATTGCTATTAATATTGATGAGTTTAGTCAGATAACAGAGCTAACCGGAAAAGAGCTTGGCTCAATAGTTGTACAAAACTTAGAGATGGCTAGTTATGAGTTTCGTGATTTTAAAACAAAACCAAAAGACGGTTGGAAAGATTTAGAAAAAGTAATTATTTCAAATGTTTCTCAAAAGACAGTTAAAGATGGAATTTCTGAGGGAAAGAAAATCGGAGAAATGGTGAACGAATGTCGTATGATTTCAAATACTCCAGGAGGAGACATGACTCCACAAATTCTTGCAGGACATGCAAAACGACTTTCTAAAAACACGACTATAAAAACAACAGTTCTTGGGGAGAAAGAAATGGAGAAATTAAAAATGGGAGCGATTCTAGGAGTTTCTAAAGGTTCTCCAGAAGAATCCAAGTTTATAATCATGGACTATAAGGGAGGCAAGAAAGGGGAGCGTCCTATAGTACTTGTTGGAAAAGGAGTAACGTTTGATACAGGGGGGCTTAATATAAAGGGAGGGGATGGTATGTTAGGAATGCACTTCGACATGTCTGGTGGAGCATCTGTTATAGCGACACTTTCTCTAGTCGCACAGCTTAAATTAAAGAAAAATGTTATTGGACTTATTCCTTCTGTTGAAAACATGGTTTCAGGAAGTGCGTTTCGTCCAGGAGATGTTCTTAAGTCTATGTCAGGAAAAACCATTGAGGTTCTTAACACAGATGCAGAAGGGCGGCTCATATTAGCTGATGCACTTACGTATGCTAAAAAGTTTAACCCGAGAGCTGTTATTGATGTTGCGACACTAACAGGAGCTTCTTTAGTTGCGTTAGGGCAAAATGCTTCAGCAATAATGACAAGGAGTAAAAAACTACAAGATACTCTTGAGGAATTAGGAGAAAAATCTGGTGACTATGTATGGCCACTACCTCTATGGGAAGAGTATGAAGCTGATGTAAAAGGGCAGATTGCAGACGTTGCAAACCTTGGAACTAAAAACCCACGTAATGGTGGCTCTATTAACGGAGGGATTTTTCTTTTACAGTTTGTAAAAGATTATCCAAAAGACTGTGTATGGGCACATATTGATATGGCACCGCGTATGACAACAATCCCAAGCGACAATCTTTCAACCGGAGCAGCAGGGGAACCAGTTCGATTATTGACTCAATTCGTTAAGGAATACTAATTTTAATTACTAATGAGAGCAACTGAAGAAACAGCAAAAGATTTTAAAGTAACATTTGAAGGGTTTGAGGGACCGCTCGAACTCCTTCTTTCGTTAATAGAGAAACGGAAACTTCCAATCAATGATGTTTCTCTGGCTTCTGTGACAGACGACTACATTAAACACATTGAACAACAGGGACAGTTTCCACTTTCTCAAACATCCCACTTCATACTTATAGCATCAACACTTTTGTTGATTAAATCTAAGTCTCTGCTTCCAACACTCGACCTGACTTCCGAAGAAGAAGAGAGTATGGAATCTCTTGAGAGACAACTTAAGCTTTATAAACAAAATAAAGAGTTGTCGATTCACATTGCACGTATGTTTGGGGAACATATTCTTTTTAGTGCAGAAGAAGTAAAAATACTTGACCCTGTTTTTTCTCCTCCTCAAGATGCATCTCTTGGGTCACTACAAGAGGGGATAGTCCGTGTGCTTCAGAGGTTACCCAAAGTTAATCTTGTTCCAGAAGCAGTAGTTAAAAAAGTAGTGAGTATTGAGGAGATGATTGAAAACTTAACAGCTCGAATTACTAAAAATCTTCGCGTGAGCTTTTCAGAATTCTCAAATATAGGGAAAGCAGAAAAAATTGAGGTAATCGTTGGGTTTTTAGCAATGTTAGAACTTGCAAAGCAAGGTATAATTAGTCTCACGCAAGATAAAACATTTTCAGATATCACCATGGAAACCGACTCTGTTGGTACACCTAAATACTAGTAATGATGAATATGGATAACCAACCAAACAATCTTTCACAGAAAATAGAAGCAGTGCTCTTTTTTAAGAATGAGCCAGTAAAAAGGAAATGGCTTGAGACAACACTCAACAAGAGCGCAGATGAGGTCTCCGAGGCCCTTTTAGAGCTTAAAAATGCCCTTTCTTCAAGAGGGGTGACCCTTGTGGAACTTAATGACAGTGTGGCACTTCGCACAGCCCCAGAGCACTCCGACACCCTTTTAGAGCTCAGAAAAGATGAACTTTCAAGAGATCTTGGGAAAGCAGGACTTGAGACTCTTTCAATAATTTTATATCGGTCTCCAATCACTCGTGCTGAAGTTGACTACATTCGTGGAGTAAATTCTACATTCATTATTAGGAACCTTCTTGTGCGTGGACTGGTCGAAAAAATGTCAAACCCACAAGACGCTCGTAGCTTCTTGTATCAGCCAACCTTTTCATTGCTTTCATTTCTTGGTATACCTAACGTTAATGAACTTCCAGAATATGAGGAAGTGCGGAAAGAAATAGACCAGTTTGAAAAAGAACAAAAAGAATATGTCGAATAACGAATCAGAGAACACAACAATAGTAGTAGAGGAAAAGATGAATTCAATGCTTGTCCGTCTTGGAGTTCTCGGTGGTCTTTTGATGTTGAGTCTCTTTGTGTTTAACAGCAGTATTTTCACAATAGAAAGCACTACTGCTGTTGCCACTCCAGTTAAAGCACTGCCTACACTAATTAGTCCGTTTGAACACGTGACTGTCGAGGCGAAAGCCGCATATGTGTATGACGTTGTAAACGAAGAGATACTTTTTGCAAAAAATGAACGGTCGCAACTTCCACTGGCTTCTGTTACTAAACTTATGACTGCGCTTGTTGCGTCAGAACTTATCTCTGAAGGAACTATTATCACAATAGGAGAAGACTCAGTAGCGGTAGATGGAGACAACGGGTTCCATGTTGATGAACACTGGAAATTTAAAGACCTTCTTGATTACACACTCCTTGTTTCTTCAAACGATGGCGCACACGCAATCGCGTCTGTTGCAGGCTCATTTTCTACCGACACAGCTCAGAGCTTAGAGGGGAAAAGTTCTAACCAGATATTTATAGACAAGATGAATCAAACAGCAGTGTCTCTCGGACTTACCCAATCGTACTTTATTAATGAAAGCGGTCTTGATAGAAGCACACTTGTTGGAGGGGGTTATGGTTCAGCTCGCGATATTGCATCACTTCTTGCATACATTATTTTTAATCGACCGGGGCTTTTGGAAGCAACGGCGTATGAAAACCTTAATTTTATTTCAGAAGACCAATTTGTATACAACGCAACAAACACTAACTCAGCAGTAGGGAATATCCCCGGACTCCTCGCATCAAAAACTGGTTACACAGATTTGGCAGGAGGAAACCTCGCAATAGCATTCGACGCAGGAATCAACCATCCAATCGTAGCAGTAGTCCTTGGCTCCTCATTTGAAGGCCGATTTAGGGATATTGAAAAACTTGTTGACGCCAGTCTCGAAGAGATGGCTCAGTAAAAAGACAGAAATAAACGCCAAGGGTACCCTTGGCGTTTAATATCAATGGGAATAAGGGTTATTTACATAAACAACAAGGTCACCTTGTTGTTTGGTTTCGTTGATTTTAACAATATTTTGTGCGATTATAATATGCAATTATGGCATATCTAAAATTTATACCAGACAAAAACCTCATTGCTATTGTGGGTAAAGTAGTTGAGGTGATCATAGCAGCTGAGAATAATGCAGATGAAAAATTATATAAGAATGTGATTGACCCATTTTCTGCATTATTTCACGGAATAACCAAATCAATGTCATACAAAGAATGGCTTACTGAAGAGAAAACCCGGCAAATACAAAAGACTATGCAAAACGCAATTGGTAATTTTCACCAAGAAATAATTGGCTCTGTGCGTGATTGGGAAGACCTTGGTGCCGGTGGTGGTTTAGATGTTATAAACAAAAAAAAGAGAATCATTGCAGAAATGAAGAATAAATTTAATACTACTAAAGGTAACCATAGGGTTGAAATATATGATGCTATAGAAGCGAAAATTAAGTCAAAAGAATACACTGGGTATACTGGGTATTATGTAGAAGTTATCTCACAAGGTAGGAATGTATATGACAATCTGTTTACTCCACCAGATAATAAGATTAAGAAAAATCGCCCTGAAAATAAAAAAATTCGAGTAATCGACGGTGTAAGTTTTTATGCGTTAACGACAGGTCGACCACACGCTTTGCAGGAATTATTCCAAGCGATTCCTGAAGTGTTATCAGACAACTATAAATACAAATTGAATAAAAAAGATCTCAAGCAATATTTTAGTTTGTTTGAAAAAGCTTTTTCCACAGAGTAACCATTGCATAGGCAATGGTTACTTTCGTATAATAACTACAACTTAAAAGTTGTAGTTATTATGAAAATAAAAAGACAATTCATAACAGCTGGAGAAGCGGCTATAAAATTGAATATCTCTATTGATACTGTTCGTCGTTGGGATAAGAGAAATTTAATAAAATCTTTTAGAGATAAGAGAAACTTGAGAATGTTTAGTCTGGAGGAGATAAAAAGAATACAAGAAAAGGCTAATGGAAAGAAAAAGGATAAATTTATTATCTTAAAGAACAAAAAAAAATACAATTACACTGCTATCGAGCTGTTTGCTGGTGCTGGTGGGACTGCTTTAGGAATGGAGTATGCTGGCATTAAGCATGTTTTATTAAATGAACACGATAAGCATGCTTGCGAAACACTGAGAACTAATAAGCCAGAATGGAACATCATAGAGGGGGACGTTAAAGAAATAAAATTTAAAGAAGGACAAGCTGACATAGTGCAAGGTGGATTTCCATGTCAGTCTTTCTCATATGCAGGTAAAAAAATGGGGCTAGATGACATTCGAGGAACTTTGTTTTTTGAGTTTGCTAGATGTGTGAAAGAAGTTAAACCTAAAATAGCAATAGGAGAGAACGTTAAGGGTTTATTGAATCATGATGGAGGTAGAACTATCAAGACTATGGTTTCTATATTAGAGAAACTTGGATATAAGGTCAAATATAAAATTTTAAAGTCTCAATATCTTGATGTTCCACAAAAAAGAGAGCGGTTAATAATTATTGGGGTTAGAAATGATTTAAACATACCTATAGTGTTTCCAGAGGAAAAAGATTACATTGTTTCCTTGCGAGATGCATTACATAAATGTCCTCAGTCAGATGGACAGCAATATCCAGAAAAAAAGAGGAGGATCATGGAATTAATCTCGCCTGGAGGATATTGGAAAGATTTACCAGAAAAACTCCAAAAGGAATACATGGGTGCTAGTTTTTATATGGGAGGTGGTAAAACAGGAATGGCGCGCCGTTTAGACTGGGACGAACCATCTCTTACTTTAACTTGTAGTCCAGCTCAAAAACAGACTGAGCGATGCCACCCTGAAGAAACACGACCATTGTCTGTTAGAGAATACGCTAGAATTCAAACATTCCCTGATAGTTGGAAATTTGCTGGATCCGTGACTCAACAATATAAGCAAATTGGAAATGCAGTACCAGTAAACCTTGGTTATCATATAGGCAATACTGTTATCAAAATGTTGGAAGGTAAAACTGAGGAACATATCGATGATCTGGTCTATACAGAACAAAAAATGTTCCAGTTCTGATGAAATATTTAATGCCTATACAAATAAAAACATGCAACCATATAACGATGTAGATAATGATTCTAATATTGAGGCATTTGAAACTGGTGATGATTACATATCAGTAAAGTTTTTCCATGGGTCTACATACACTTATACTTATTCAAGTGCAGGATCTAACAATGTTGAAGAAATGAAAAGATTAGCGCATGCCCATGATGGGCTTAATTCATATATTAATAGACACAAGCCTGATTATGCTAGTAAACGATAATAGAGAATGCGAATAGTGTGAAAGTTCTAATTTATATAGGAATAGCTATTATATCGATATTTACTCTGTTGTTTGTTATTGGTTTCATAATGTCTTTTATAAATTCAAGGAAAAGATTTAAACCACATGCCCACTTTCTTTATGATCAGTTCTCTGGTGTCGAAAAAGAATCTATCATGGAAATATGGAATGCGTTTAAATCTAAGAAACCAGATTTGGCAAACAATACAGCTCTAAACATTAACAGTGCTGATGAGGTACACATAAGAGAAGTTTTAAATCTTTTAAACAGACCTAGCGATTTATCTGGAGGCAAAACAAATGACACGGTAATTTGGAAAATCTACGTTTCAGAAGCAGAAAAGATTGGACTAAACCGAAGCGCCGCAGAGATAGTAGCTGGGATTGGATTCCATGGAATTGATGAAATAAAATATTTATAATTAATAAAAATGTTTCGAATAATAAGAAGAGTTAGGAGAAGGAAGCCGACTAAGCACTACAGTGCACATAAGGAAACGGCTCGGGCATTTGTACATGCTCACGTGGCTCTGTACGCGAAAGAGCATGGGTTTAAGTACAACAGGATTGCGATTCGTAATTCCAGGCGGTCTTGGGGAAGCTGTTCTGAACTAGGCAACCTAAACTTTCACTATAGAATTATATTTCTCCCACAAGAACTAGCGGAGTATCTAATCGTACACGAACTATGTCATCTGAGAGAGTTAAATCACTCTCCTCAATTTTGGGCACATGTAGAAGAAATTATTCCAAATTACAAAGAACACAAGAAAAACCTCATGACGCATAGCGGTTTAGCTACTAAAACGCCTAGTGTTTTAGTGGTTTAATGATGTGCTAAAATGTCTAGATGACATTAACTAAGACGGAGTTTAAGGAGTGGCTATTGTGTGGCAAATGCTTGTGGCTAAAGAAGAAAAGGCCAGAAGAGTATGTTGCTGGGGAGTTTTCTCTTTTTCTTAAAAAACTTATAAAAGACGGTTACGAAGTTGAGGCACAAGTTCAAAAACTATATCCAAACGGTATTTTCGTATCTGGAGATAAAGAAACTCTTTTGTCGAAGACAAAAGAGTTGCTGGGGGGAGACAAGCCAATCTTTCAGGCAACATTTGAAACAGTGCAGGGGCTTTTCGCTAAAGTCGATATGCTTAATTTTAATAAAGAAACGAGCAAGTGGGATTTGTATGAAATAAAGGCATCTTCTGAGATAAAGACAGATTTAAAACATAATCACATTAAGGACGTCGTCTTTCAAACTATTGTTGTGGAAGATGCAGGAGTTGAAGTTGGTGATAGCTATATCATATATATAAATAAAAAATACAGGCGTGACGGAGAAGTCGACCTTAAAGAACTTTTTGTTATTGAAAATGTTACTGAAATAGTTTCCGAGCAGAAAAGTGGAGTTCGTGACGAAATCAAAATAGCTCTTGAAACTCTTGAAAAAGACGACATTCTACTCGAAGGATGTGACTGCCTATACAAAAGTCACGGTCAGAGATGTGACAGTTTCTTCAAGTTCAATCCACATGTGCCAGAGTACTCTGTGCACCATATTGTGGCAGGGAATAAGTTGAGACTACTTTTGGCGGATGGAATCATTAATATTAAAGATATACCAGAAGGTTTTGATTTAACTGATATTCAAAATGACAAAGTAAGCCTGCAAGTAACAGGAAGGCCACAAATCAATAAAGAAGCTATTGAGAGCACTCTGTCTGAATTAGTTTTTCCAATATATTTTCTTGATTATGAAACATATGGTTCGCCAGTACCGCTTCTTGATGGATACAAAACTAATCAACAGCTCGTATTTCAAGTATCGGTACACAAACTAGACGAGGATGGAACGCTTGAGCATTTTGAATATCTAGCGAATAAATTAGAAGGAGCAACGCGGGGGTTGCTAGACATGTTAAAAACTAATATCGGTCCTGTTGGAAGTGTTGTTGTCTGGTATGAGAGTTTTGAAAAAGGTAGAAATGAAGAGCTCGCGGAACTTCACGGAGAAGACAGGGGATTCTTAGAAGATTTAAACAGTAGAGTGTTTGACCTTATGAAAGTGTTTAAGAAAGACTATTTACATCCAGAGTTTCAAGGGAGTGCATCAATTAAGAAAGTGTTGCCGGTGCTTCTTCCAGAGCTTTCCTATAAGAGTTTAGATATTCAAGATGGAACAATGGCTCTCAGTGAGTGGGAGAAGATGATTAAGGAGGACATGAGCCAAGATGACATAAAGATGACACGTGAAAACTTACTAAAGTACTGCGCCCTCGATACACTCGCCATGGTAGAAATCTACAAAAAATTAAAAGAACTTTAATCGTAATAAAATAAAAATATGGGCATAATCATCTTAATTATTATTACGGTTGTGGGGGTTGCGCTTGGAATGTATTTTACAAGTCGTGAGAGCGTTGAAGCTGTAAAGGTGTATGATAATATAAGTCATGAAATCGAATAATCCAGCTGAAATCATAAAACCATACCGTTTAAAGATAGGTGATACAATCGGAGTGATTGCCCCTGCAGATCCTGTTCGTGATGTTTGTCCAGATGAGACAATAGAACGTGGTTATGCATATCTTCGCAAAAAAGGTTTTGAAGTACTGGAAGGGGAATCTGTAAAGAAATCAACCTCATACCACACTGCTGGCTCAATAGAAGAGCGAGTCAACGATATACACGCATTTCTTAGGAATGATGATGTTAAATGCATTATAGCTTTTTGGGGAGGGTTCAATTCCAATCAAATCCTAGATTCTCTTGATTATGAACTCATTCGAGCACAAAGAAAGATATTTATTGGTTATTCTGATGTTACTGCTTTAACGACAGCAATCACCACTAAAACAGGCTTAGTGACGTTTTCTGGGCCTGGTGTGATTTCATTTGCAAAGCCGCAGCCGTTTGAATATACGTGGTCTTTCTTTGATAAAATATGCATTAACCCAAGCGATGAAATTGAGGTTATTTCATCCACAGAATATGCTGATGATCTTTATTTTCTTCGCGAAGATGATGACCATCGTATTCTGAAACGCAACGACGGAATTAAAGTGTTTAAAGACGGTTCCGCAGAAGGGGTTATTATGGCTGGAAATTTACAGACCCTACTTCTACTTAATGACACAGACTACTTTCCTTCAGTGAAGGATAAAATTCTATTCATTGAGGAAGATGAGACTAGTACACCAGCGCATATTGATAGATTTTTTTGCCATAATGAAGCAACTAGGTTGGTTGGATGATATTTCTGGTCTTATAGTTGGTCGCTTCACTGAGCAGTCACAGTTTTCTGAAAGTGATACTTTTGAAGAAATACTCAGTCGCTACCTTAATGAGGTAACATATCCAGTGTTATATAATGTTGACTTTGGTCACTCAGATCCAATAATTACTGTTCCAAATGGTGGTTTCTGTACTATTAACGACAAGAGGATCGTATTCAAGATGAGTGTTGCTTAAGAATTATGAAAAAAGGGGAAAAATTAAACGCCAAGGTCACCTTGGCGTTTATTAACGACGTAGAACGAGCAAAACAGGAGAGCTTCACTTTCCTGTTTTTGAGTCGAGGAGTTAATATAGTTTCTATATCTTCGTTGATTTTAGCCATATTTTGACTATACAAAAACAAAACCCCCTATGCCTTCCTTAGGGGGGTGGTGATATTACCATGCCGTTTAGTTCAGGCAGCATGGGGGTGCATCACTTCTTTGAGCAGTACTGCTCTAGAAGCCGATCGGCCTCGTCGGTCCGCCCCTGATTTTCCAGCCACAAGAGATGTGCTAGAAAATCAGTCTCGGTTTGCCGACGACAAACGTATGCTTTCTTGTAACCAGAGGTCAAAGAAAAGACATACAACCAACCGTTGACGCGTGTGACGGTGGTCTGGGTCATGATTTTTTCTCGTTTCTCACACTTAAACAACGAGATTTGCTAGATACTTAATCCCTTAATCAGGATTCTTATTAATCAGTCCAACATTTTCCATAACTTCTGGAAAATCTTTTTAAACCTAACCAATAACCACGTCACTACTATACTGTGAAGGATAATATACCATACTTTTAGATATGTCAATATCTAGCTATATAGGCAGAGCTCGAACCCAAGTCTAGAATAAAGATGCCGGGCGCGGTACAATAGAGGCAATATGGTGGTTATCGATATTGTAAAAGTGATAGTTCCAGCGGCGCTGGCCTTTTTTGTTGGTATCGCAATTACACCGATTATCACTCACTATCTCTATAAATTTAAGGTATGGAAAAAAGCAGGGGGAAAGACTGCGCTTGATGGAAGCAGAGCGGTTGAATTTGGTAAACTACGCGACAATGTAGAGACAAAGACTCCACGTATGGGAGGAATCGTCGTGTGGGGAAGTGTTCTTATTACAGTATTTATTATATGGATACTTGGAGTTTTCTCAGAGAGTGACACGTTTAGTAAATTAAATTTTTTAAGTCGTAACCAGACATGGATACCACTTTTCACACTACTTGTGGGAGCATTTGTTGGGTTTATCAATGATGTGCTTGATATAACGTCGCTTTCAGGTGAACGAGGAATTTCACTTAAAGTACGTCTCGGAGTTGTTGCGCTGGTGTCACTATTTATCGGATGGTGGTTTTATGACAAGTTAGACATTGTAAGTATTGCAGTTCCGTTTGATGGAGATTTGTTTATCGGGTGGCTCATTATTCCTCTGTTTATATTGGTTTCTCTCGCGCTCTACGCCAGTGGTGTCATTGATGGAATTGATGGTCTTTCCGGTGGAGTCTTTGCCTCGATTTTTGCGGCCTATGCTGGAATCGCATTCTATCAACAGCAGTATGACCTTGCAGCATTCTGCGCAACTGTTGTCGGGGCACTTCTCGCGTTCCTTTGGTTTAACATTCCTCCTGCACGATTTTGGATGACAGAAACTGGTACGATGGGACTCACGATGACAATTGCTGTCATTGCGTTTATGACAGATACATTAGGAGGAGGGGAGGGAATAGCAGTTCTCCCTGTGATTGCAATTCTTTTGGTTGTTACTGTA
>JABMNX010000041.1 GCA_013204405.1 Candidatus Kaiserbacteria bacterium
ATATAGCTCGTTCCCTATCCCCCGACATATTTGATGTTGTTGTAGCGTTTGGTGGCGAGGGGTTGCTCAAAGATAAGCTCACTCATGCCAATATTCGCACAATCCCCATCGAAGATCTTGAACGTGACATAAATATCTTCAATGAAATTGAGGTATTCTTTCAGTTATTAAAACTTTACCGGGTAGAAAAACCAGACATTGTACATTTAAATAGCTCGAAAATTGGAGGTATTGGTGCTTTGACTGCCCGTATTGCACGGGTTCCTCTCATCATTTTCACTGCACATGGATGGGCATTCAACGAAGAACGGTCGTGGGGAGCACGTAAGATAATCGCTTTCCTATACTGGATTACTCTTATACTTTCTCACACCACTATCGCTGTCTCAAAACAAATCAAAAATCAGGTTCGTCACTTTCCATTTACAAAACATAAAATAACCGTCATCTACAACGGTGTCGACCAGGCGGGAGTGTTCTCAAAAGAAGAAGCTCGGGAACTTCTTCTAAGACACAATAAGAAGATGTCTCAATCAATCCCCGCTGACGCTTTTTGGATTGGAACCGTCTCTGAGCTTCATATTACAAAGGGGTTGGGGTATGCAATTGAAGCTGTAGAAAACCTCATAAAAAAAGGAAAGAATGTTGTATTTATAATTATCAGTGAAGGAGAAGAACGTCATAATTTACAGAGACTCATAGAAGAAAAAGCTCTTACAGGTAAAGTATTCCTGTTTGGATTTATCGACGCCGCACCTCAATACTTGCGTGCATTTGATATCTTTACACTTACCTCTATATCAGAGGCACTTTCTTTAAGTATTCTCGAAGCGGGTCTTTCTGAACGCGCTGTTGTTGCGAGTGACGTTGGGGGGATTCCAGAAATTATTACATCAGGAGAAACCGGACTCCTTGTACCAACTCGTGATCCAGGTGCTATCTCTGAAGCTATATCCTCCCTTATTGAGGATGAAGAAAAACGAAATAAGTTCGGAAAACAATTAAAGCAAAAAGTCGTGAGTAAATTTTCGTTACAAGAAATGCTTACTAAAACTGTCGAGGTGTATCAGAGTTAAACACTAGATTAAATCCCGAGAAACTCTCTACCCGAATCGTCTTTATGAGTTGTACGTGCGTACCGACGCATCCCCATCAGTATCCCTAGTCCGATAAACTCCGTAATTAAATGTGAACCTCCGTAACTCATAAAAGGCAGTGTCGTTCCTGTTACGGGAAGTAACCCTATATTCATACCAATATTAATTACTATGTGACTCACAAATAAAATAGCGAGCCCTAGTCCAAAAAGAATCTCGAAATTAGTCGCGCCAAGCATGGCGCTCTCAAGTATTCTCCATATCACAATTCCTAATAAAATAAACAGTAACAACACACCAATAAATCCCCATTCTTCAGCAAATGCCGCAAAAATAAAATCTGTTTCATATTCAGGTAAAAATTCTAACTTTGATTGAGTTCCATACCCGACACCTTTGCCAACTAACTGCCCGGATCCTACAGCTATTGTTGATTGGTATGCATTATATCCAGTCCCCTGTATATCTGTAAGTGGATGAATAAATGTCAGAATTCGTTGCTTCTGGTAATCTTCAAATACGAATGACCACATTAGGGACATTCCCATAACTCCAAGAAGAGCTACAACTAATAAATGTTTTTTTGAGATACCTGAAACAAGCACCATTCCTAGCCATAAAAACGCTATAATAATTGCGGAACCAAAATCTGGCTGAAGGAGTACTAATAGAAAAATAACGAATGCATAAAATCCAGAAACAAAAATATGTCGTATGTTTGCTATTTCTATATGTCTTCGTGAGAAATACTTTGCTAAAAGAAAAATTACTACTAATTTAATGGGGTCAGATGGTTGTAGTGCAAATGCACCAAAATCAAATCTACTCTGAGCACCCTTAACAATGTCTCCAAACACAAAAAGGAGGAGGAGGAGGAGGACAGAGAATAAAAAAAGCGACACAATGACACCCGTGCGACGTAAAAACCTAAAATCAATGAAGCTAAGTATAAAAAATAAAAGCACGGATACAGACGTCCATATTATTTGATTTTCAAAAAAATAATTTTCACCAACAAAAGAATTCATGGTCAAAATTCCTGCGCCTACAATAAAGAGTGTGGAAATTAGAAGGACCCAATCAATATGGAAGAAAAGTGTCCGTGTATGCTGAGTTCGTGAACCGTTTTGTGGAGTACCGAGAAACATGTTTCTTTACTCACGGAATGGTGCCTGAGGGACTATTTCAATACGAGAAACGGTGCTAGTAAACTTCTGTGGCCATGTGAATGTAACATTTTGAGATGATTGTTTTGGTAACACATCAATAATTGTTCGGGAAGACCCAATAGCAACATCTTCTGTATTAAATACAGTCACTATTACTTCTATATCAAAAATATCACGAAATGATTCATTTGAAATTATCGCATCTATACGTGGTGTTGTGCTCTCGTCACTCAACACACGACTCTTAACTTCTAATCCCTCGGTTACGTCAGTGACCTTCTCCCACATCGGCTCTTTAAGAAATTCAAAGAATGTTCTTGTTGGTACTCGTTCCCCCGTTTCAATCCCTCCTTCAAACACAGAAATTACTTTATTGGGAGAAAGATATGTTCTTCCTTTCCGTTCTGCGATTAAGATATTGTTTCCATCAAAGAGTTTAAAAGAGTATTGAACATTAATCGCTCCAGCTGCAAAGTTTGGGTTATCAATCTGGGCAACTGAGTTGTAGACCCCTGGAATAACTTCAAATGAACGAGCCCACAGTATAGCGGTGTTCTGTACTTGGGAACTATGTAAGAGCACACACGGCCCACCAACATCAATCCCACGCTCTTCTTGATTCTGTACTCCATCAAAACACGTGGGACGTTCATAGAAAAATATAAAAGCAGGAACACCAAGTACCACAATAAAAAAAAGAGATATCCCACTTCCATATAATGTTCTTCGTTTACCTGCCCATGACATAGTCCCCTAATTGTAACAAAAAACCACCGCTTTAAAAGCAGTGGTTTTTCTTGAATCCTTTAAACTGGCGACTAGCTACTTTCCCCATAAAGAGTATCATCGCCTCAACTGAGCTTAACTTCTGTGTTCGGAATGAGAACAGGTGTGACCCCAGCGATTAATCACCAGATTAAAAGATTCAAAATAATATATCTGAAACGTCATGTTAAACATTCAATGATGGGCACGATCGATAATTTGATCGTGCAAGATGAAATAAAAAGAACTAACACAATGTGTATATGGTCGAGACGGGTGGATTTGAACCACCGACCCCCCACATCCTAAGCAGGTGCGCTACCAGACTGCGCCACGCCTCGACAATATACACATACAATATAAAAGTGGTGCAGGGGAAAGGAATCGAACCTTTGACCTTCTCAAGCCATGCTGTGCAGCACTGTTCACCTCTAGAATACAATCCCCCATGAAGGCATATCACCCTCGGAGGCAACTTTAGAAATAAAGCACTCAAGACGCTCTCCCAACTGAGCTACCCCCACAATACTTTTATAAACACATGACAGGTACTGTATACCTTGTTGATATTTTCCGAAGTGTATTTAACACTTCTCACCCATCATTGAATGTTTAACTATTTTGTAAAACAACTATAGTTCGTTTGTAAGCGACTTCCAGATTTCCTAACAGGAGTACGACGTATTAGTACTCCTTGGCTAAACACATTACTGTGCGTACACCGAGAGCCTATCACCTAGTCATCTCCTAGGGGTCTATGATTTCTAATCTTAAGGTTGGCTTCCCGCTTAGATGC
>JABMNX010000005.1 GCA_013204405.1 Candidatus Kaiserbacteria bacterium
ATATTAGTGCTCTTCCTGGGTTTAAAGAAAAATCAGCCAAGAACCTAATTGACGCTATAGAGAAAAGGAAGCATGTTTCACTTCCGCAGCTCTTGATAGCACTTTCAATAGATCAGGTTGGGGAAGAGACAGCTCATGATTTAGCTGACCATTTTTCATCACTTACCAAGATTCAAAATTCCTCTGCTGATGAGCTCGAGTCTGTTTCTGGGGTCGGCAGTGTTGTGGCACATTCGATTTGCGCGTGGTTTAAGAACGTATCTAATAAGCGTATGCTCGCACAGTTACTTCAGCACATAGCACTTAAAGAGACACCCAGAAAGAAAAAAGGAAAATTGTCAGGAAAGACATTTGTTCTTACGGGGACACTTGTTGGACTTACTCGCAGTGAGGCCCAAGAGAGTATTAGGTTGTTAGGTGGGTCAATTTCAAACTCAGTTTCAAAAAAGACTGACTATGTAGTGACTGGGAGAGACCCAGGTACAAAATATAATAGGGCACAGGACCTTGGTGTTTCTACACTTTCTGAGGAAGAGTTTATTGCACTTATGGGTGCATAGCGGTATGCTAGGCGTTACGTAAAAGGACTATATTATGAAAGATGAAACAAACATTGAAAAATTAGCGACTCTCAGTCATATTTCTATTTCTCCTGAAGAACAGAAGGAGCTTAAAGCCGACATAGACTCTATTCTTTCGTACATTGAGCAGATTCAAAATATATCACTTGAGCATATTAAAGAAGCAGAACCTCAAGTAGGTGAGCTTTATAATGTAATGCGGGAGGACGCTGAACCTCATGAGACTGGAATATATACAAAGGAACTTCTTAACGAGGCCCCTTCAGTTAAAGATAGCTATATTGAAGTAAAAAAGATAATTGACCAGAATACATAGCACTATTATATTTTCATGGATATTGAAAACCTTACAATAAAACAAGCTCGAGCAAGTCTCGATGGGAAGGAATACTCTGCAGTTGAACTCGCGGAAGCATATCTTTCTCGTATTGAGAAGTACAAACATCTCAACATGTATCTTGAGGTGTTTGATGATATTAAAGAACAGGCAATAAGAGCAGATGCGATGATAGCCTCAGGCAATCAACGTGTATTGTGTGGTATTCCGTTTAGTATTAAAGATAATATCCTTATTAAAGGACGTCGTATTGGAGCCGCATCAAAGATTCTTGATGGATATCATGCAACGTATGACGCAACTGTCATCGCAAAGATAAAAGAAGAAGGTGGAGTATTTCTTGGTCGGACTAACATGGATGAGTTTGCAATGGGTTCCTCAACTGAGAATTCAGCATACGGTGTTGTAAAAAACCCACATGATGAGTCTCGTGTACCTGGAGGCTCTTCAGGAGGTTCAGCAGTAACTGTTGCGTCACATAGCGCCCTTGTATCTCTCGGTTCAGACACAGGAGGTTCTGTTCGTCAGCCAGCAGGTTTTTGTGGCGTTGTAGGTTTAAAACCAACGTACGGAGCTGTTTCTCGGTTTGGACTTATTGCACTAGGTTCTTCTCTTGACCAAATAGGGCCAATAACTAAATCTGTTGGAGATGCAGAAATTGTATTTAATAGCATAAAAGGAAACGATGTCCACGACAGCACCTCACTTCCAGATAGTCTCCATGTAGATAATAAAGGCGAAGTAAAACGTATTGGTGTTGCTCGGAGTTTATTCGAGGGGGTAGATGAAGATGTTCTCTCAAACTTTGAGGACACACTCACAACCCTTACTACTAAGGGATATGAAATCGTAGACATAGAATTACCCTATGCAACCTATGCACTCGCAATGTATTATGTTATTTTACCAGCTGAAATATCAACTAATCTCACTAGATTTGATGGTGTGCGATATGGACTCCATGTTTCAGGTAAGAGTACTGGTGACGATTACTCACTTTCTAGAAGTGAAGGATTTGGACCCGAAGCACGAAGAAGAATCCTTTTAGGAACGCATATATTGTCGGCTGGATATTATGATGCGTATTACACAAAAGCACAGGCAGCGCGTCAGTTAATCACAAAAGATTTTAGAGAAGCATTTAAGTCTGTAGATGTGAT
>JABMNX010000042.1 GCA_013204405.1 Candidatus Kaiserbacteria bacterium
ACCGCTTCTGAGGTTACTATTGATGATATGAAATTTTACACAGTCGGGACAACTCGTGGAGACTCGTCACAGCCGCGTGTGGTAATGGCTATACAAGGAACAGCTGGGATAAACTCTAAAACAATAACGAGTTTTGAGTTACAAACCACTATTTCTCAGCGAGTACTAGATTTATAATATGAATTTTACAAGTAAAAAAAACACCAACAACAAAGGATTCACTCTTATAGAGACAATGGTCGCTATCTCTATACTTCTTCTTTCTATAAGTGCCCCATTAACTATCGCATCCAAAGGTTTGGCGACTTCGTACTTTGCACGAGACCAAGTCACTGCGTTTTATTTAGCCCAAGACGCGGTTGAGTATATTCGAAATACCCGTGACAATAATTATCACCTGGGTGCTAGTTGGCTTAGCAGCTTCCCTGATACGAACGGTGCGTTATTTACCGTGGATACGATAGATGGAGTCATGGGTCTTTGTTCTGTAGATGGGTGTGGCCCACTCGATTACAACAGTGCTTCTGGATTTTATAGTCAGAATGACACAAGTGGAAGTGCAAGTTTATTTACACGTTCAGTATCAATCCAAACTATTAATGCACACGAGGTGATAGTTTCAGTCACGGTCTCTTGGTCATCAGGAACGTTTAGTCGCTCGTTTAGTGTAAAGGAAAACATTTTAGATTGGCAATAATATGCAATTATCAAGAACACAAAACAACAAAGGATTTACCCTCTTAGTAGCAGTGCTTGTTTCTGGTGTACTCTTGGCAATTGGCCTCGCTATTTTTAATATCACAATAAAAGAACTCCTTTTATCTTCTTCTGGACGTGAGTCTCAGTTTGCATTTTATGCGGCAGACTCAGGTACGGAATGTGCTCTATATTGGGACCAAAAAGGGGGAGGATTCTCCACATCAACAGCATCAGCAATCGCGTGTAATGGTTCGAGTATTGCGGATGTTGGTGGAGTTGGATATGACACTGCGATGACATTTCAATTTGAGGTTGATGGGTTTTGCTCGATAGTTACCGTTATAAAGAGTGAAACACATCCTCGTACAAAGGTAGAGTCAAAAGGGTATAATACGACGTGTGACAACACTGTTAACCCACGCAGAATTGAGCGTGCTATTCGGGTAACGTATTAAACTATGGCTATACCAGTAGACGTACAAAAGAAGATCGCGGCACTTCGTGATGAAGTTATTCGTCATCAAGAACTCTATCACCGCAAAGATCAACCAGAAATCTCTGATGAAGCGTACGACTCACTGGTTCGTGAGCTACTTATTCTTGAAGAACAGTACCCTGAAGTAAAAAAAGAAAGCCCTCTTGAAAGAATTGGAGGAGAACCAATAGAAGTATTTGAAAAAGTACAACATAAGGTCAGGCAATGGTCATTTGATAATGTATTTTCTGAAGAAGAATTACATCAGTGGGAGAAGCGCATTATGCGATATTTAGAAAAAGAAACCTCTCTTCCAACACAAATAGTATATAGTGCAGAACATAAGATAGATGGTTTGAAAATTGTACTTGAATATGAACATGGGGTTCTTGTTCGAGGTCTTACTCGTGGCAACGGAAAGGTGGGAGAAAATATCACGCATAATATAAAAACAATACGGAGTATCCCCCTAACTCTACAAAAACCTATAACGTTGGTAGCGGTTGGAGAGGCGTGGATAGCACACAAAGAGTTTAAACACATAAACAAAGAAAGAGAGAAGAAAGGTGAATTACTTTTTGCAAATGCCCGTAACGCAGCCGCTGGGTCACTGCGCCAACTTGACCCAAAGATTGCGGCACAGCGTAATCTTGATTCTTTCTTTTATGACATTGATTTTTTAGATGGAAATATTAAAAAACCGGTAACACAAATAGAAGAACTAGAATTATTAAAAGAGCTCGGGTTTAAAACAAATCCCCATTATAAAGAGTGTTGTGATGTTGAAGAAATACTTGCGTATTATAACAAGTGGGTTAGCAAAAAAGATAAGCTCTCGTACGAAGTTGATGGCATTGCTATAAAAGTAAATGACATATTACTTCAAAAGACACTCGGATATACTGCGAAATCTCCACGTTTCGGTGTGGCATTTAAGTTTCCTGCGGAACAAGTAACTACCACTGTTGAGGATATTGTCCTTCAAGTAGGAAGAACGGGCGTTTTAACACCTGTGGCACACCTTAAGCCGGTTCGTGTTGCTGGATCTTTGGTTTCCCGTGCGACACTTCATAATGAGGATGAAATTAAGAGGCTCGGCGTGTGTATTGGTGACTCGGTTATCATACAGAAAGCTGGAGATGTAATCCCCGACATTGTTTCCGTGCTTACTAAATTGCGGACCGGGAAGGAAAAGAGGTTTGTATTTCCATCACACTCATCACTATGTGGAGGGGACGGTTCTATTGAACGTGTACTGGGACACGCGGCATATAGATGTGTCGATAGAAACTCATTTGAATTACAAAAACAAAAGTTTTATTATTTTGTATCAAAAAAAG
>JABMNX010000043.1 GCA_013204405.1 Candidatus Kaiserbacteria bacterium
ATAAAGATGAAGAAGAATTCATCATACAGTCTATTATTGAAGAACAAGAAAAAAGACAAAGAGATCATATTCAGCAAGAACCAGTTGATTTCCCTACAAACGAACATTCAACATTTTCAACAGATGCTATAGTCATTGAGACTGATGCTAATGGGCAATCTCCACGTCTTGAATTGAGACGGACTGGGGTTGCTCCAAAACAAAAAATACAGAATCAACATTCTGCTACTCAACCTATTCCACCACCAATATACAAAGCTTCTCATATAACTTCAGAACACAAACCACAAGAAACTACATCAGCATCAGTTATTGAGGTAATTCGAACTATTGTGCAAGGAAATACCCCTCATCTATTAGAAATAATCCAAGAGCATAAGGCTACTCGAAAAGAAATATCAGATATATTAATACAGGCTTTGTGTGAACTTGATAGATTGTACGCTCGTCGCATGGGAGAAAACGAAACACTTAAAGACGAATCAATAGAAGATCTTTTTGAAAACTGGGATAATAAAGACATAGGGCAGTTGGTCCATGTACTTTCAACTGGTATTGATCAAAATTATCTTACCCAACACACAAGTGCAAAGATGGCACTTTTACGAGGACTTGAATGTGCACAAGAAGTTAAAAATAAGTAAATAAAAAATACCCACCTTATAAAGATGGGTATTTTTTATTGAAATTTATATATTTCCTGCGATTTCTTTTAAGAGTTTTTCAGTAAGTGCTTCGGTTGTGAGTGAACCAATTTTCCCCTCATCGCGACTTTCGAGAGTGACTTCTCCTTTAGTTACTTCTTCATCTCCGATAACAAGGAAGTAGGGAGTCTTACTTAATTTCACATTACGTATTTTTTTACCAAGTGTTTCAGCGCTCGTATCAAGCTCTACTCGGATATTTTGAGCCTTAAGAATTCCCGCTATCTTTTTTGCATATTTAAAATGAGAATCACCAATTGGAAGTATTGAAACTTGCACAGGGGAAAGCCAAAGCGGGAAGTTGCCTGCAAAGTGCTCAATGATAACAGACATAAATCGCTCAAGAGAACCAGCAATAGCTCTATGAATCATTACGGGGGTTTGTTTGTCGCCATTTGAATCAGTATATTCAAGTCCAAACCGAACAGGCATCATGAGGTCGAGTTGAATTGTAGCCAATTGACGTTCGCGCCCGAGAGCATCTTTAAACATAAAATCAAGCTTAGGTCCGTAAAATGCTGCCTCTCCCTCAACCCGTTTATAGGTGAGTCCTTCACTCTTTGCTACTGATTCAAGTGAGTCTTCGGCAAGTCTCCATTGAGGCTCATCACCAATATATTCCTCAGGAGTCTCTGGGTCACGAACAGAGAGAGAAACCCACGAGCCTTCTACTCCCCACATTCCAAGGGAAGTATAAAATTGTTTAATAATGTCGGCGATATTAGTAGACTCCTCTATAATTTGTTCTGGAGTACAAAATACATGACCATCATCTTGAGAAATGCTACGTACTCGTGACAGTCCAAGAAGTTCACCAGCTTGTTCATCCCTGTATACCATCGTTGTTTCTGTAAAACGAATAGGGAGGTCTTTATAGCTTCTGGGATAACCAGCATAGATTTGTGTGTGGTGTGGGCAGTTCATTGGCTTCATTATGAATGTTGAATCATGAGCACCCGTTACTTTAAATAGTTCATCACCAAATTTTTCCCAATGACCACTTGTTTCGTATAAGTCTTGCTTAGCAATATGTGGAATAGTTACTTCTTCATATCCGTACTCTTTTTGTATGTTAGAAATTTTATCTACAATAGCTCTCCTCATGGCAGTACCTTTTGGTGTAAATAGTGGGAGTCCTGGACCAACCAGGTCAGAAAAAGTAAATAAACCTAACTCTTTACCAAGTTTTCGATGGTCACGTTTTTTTGCTTCTTCTTGAAGTTCAATGTATTTTTCGAGTTCTTCTTTTGTTTCAAATGCAACCCCGTAGATTCGCGTAAGCATCGTGTTCTTTTCATCTCCTCGCCAGTATGCTCCTGCAACATGTGAGAGTGAAAAAGAATCCGGTTTTATTTCTTTTGAATTTGTTACATGAGGACCTTCACAGAGGTCAGTAAAGTCTCCTATCGTATACGTAGTAATTTGATTTCCCGATGTTGCGATTTCTTCAATAAGTTCAAGTTTGTAGGGCTGATCTTTAAAGATGGTTTTGGCCTCGTCAACTGAAATCTCCTTATGTTCTGGTTCAAAGCCCCTTTTGAGGACATTGCGCATCTCTTTCTCTAACTTTTTTAGGTTATCTTCTCCAACAGTCTTTCCTTCTGAAAATTCAAAATCGTAGTAAAAGCCAGTATCAGTAGACGGTCCAATAGCTATTTTTACCTCGTGGTCATATTTAAGTACCGCAGTAGCGAGAACATGTGCGAGTGAGTGCCGTATGTTACTTAGGTTTTCGTCTGACATGCGTTCCATAATAGCAGATTTATAGCTGAGAACAACATCCTTTAGAGAACATTTAAGTAATTTCTACAGAGCTTTTACGGCGTCTGCGATAATACTAATTTCTCCATTTCGTTTGGATATGTGTCCTTTGATGCCAATACAGTTTTCAGACTGAAGAATATCTTTATGTTTTGCGTAGAGCTTAGGGAAAATTACTGTCTCAACGTTTCCACTAAAGTCAGCTAGTCGTAGAAATGCCATATGGTCTCCCTTTTTTGTAACAATAGGTTTCATTTCCTCAACAATTCCATAGACCACTACTGGCATTCCTTCACGAAGCTCTTCTTTTGCTTTTTGTATATCACGGTTTTGTTTCTCAAGAATGTCTTTGAATTTTTCTAATGGATGTCCAGATACATAAAGACCAAGAAGTTCTTTTTCCCATGCGAGTTTTTGTGAGACATCAATAGGTTCTGCTTTCGGGAGTGTAAGAGTACTGTGTTCGGTAGCTGTGCCGCTAAAGAGTGAATCCTGGTTGGTGTGCATTAGTGTGCAGTCTTTTACATAGTGAAGAAGTGCTTCTATGTTTTCCAACATTGACCCTCGATCCTCAAATTTATCAAGCGCCCCTGATTTAATAAGACTTTCCAAAGACTTTTTATTAAGATTTTTGTTTTGTGATCTCTCTAAAAAGTTTGCAAGTGAAGTGTATGGGCCGTTTAATTTCCGTTCACTGATAATACTTTTACCAATTCCTTCACCGAAGTTCTTGATAGAATAGAGTCCAAAACGTATTTTAGCTTTTACGTCTTCATTTTTCGGTACTACTGAAAAAGCACCAAAACTCTCGTTAATATCAGGTGGAAGCACATCTATTTTCATACGAGCACATTCAATGATTGATTCTGAGACTTTATCAACATCTCCCGAATCAGCCGTAAGTACTGCTGAGAGGTACTCAACAGGGTAGTTTGCTTTCATGTACGCAGTTTGGTATGCCACACGCCCATAACTTGCAGCGTGAGCTTTGTTGAATCCATAGGCTGCAAATGGCTCAATAAGCTTCCACAATTGCTCTGCTTTTTGTTTCGTCATTCCGTGTTCCACAGCTCCCCTAAGAAGTTTTTCTTTCTCTGCCTCCATAACTGCAGGAATTTTTTTACCCATAGCCTTCCTGAGCATGTCAGCCTCTAGCCACGAATATCCAGCAAGATTAATAGCAATTAAGAGCACATCATCTTGGTACGTGATTACTCCATACGATTGAGAAAGGATATCTTTCATACGAGGGTCAAGATATGTAACTAGGTTTGGATTATGTTTACGTTCTACATATGAAGGAATAGACTCCATTGGTCCTGGTCGATAGAGTGCAACCATTGCGTTTATGTCGTAAATTGAGCTTGGTTTTAATTCTTTAAGGAAGTGGGTCATACCAGAGCCGTTAAGCTGGAAGAGCCCCATAGTTTCTCCACGTGCGAGCATCTCAAATGTTTTTGTATCATCAATGGGGATATTTTCGATGTCTATACTAACTCCATGGATTGCTTCCACACGGTCAACCACGTCAGCAAGTATTGCGAGATTCTTAAGTCCTAGGAAGTCGAATTTAAGTAGACCTGCATCTTCTACTGCATGCATATCATATTGAGTAATTAATTTCCCACCTTTAGGGTCATACTGTAGTGGTGTGAAGTCAGTCAGTGGTCTTGGGGAAATAACAACTCCAGCGGCATGAACTCCCATGTGCCGCGCACGTCCTTCAATTTGCGTGGCCAGATCAATCACTTCTTTAACTTCTTTTTCTTTTTTGTAAAACGCTTTGAGGTCTGGTGTTGTTTCAAGCGCCGTATCGATAGTCATAGGAAACCCCTGAGAGCCAAATGGAATAAGCTTAGCTATTGTGTCACCAAGGGAATATGGATGCCCAAGGGCACGTGCGACATCGCGCACCACACCACGAGCCATCATAGTCCCGAAGGTTCCGATTTGAGCAACATTGTCTTCACCGTATTTATCTTTAGTATACTGAATCACCTCATCTCGCCTGTTATCAGCAAAGTCCATATCAATATCAGGAGCAGACGGTCGTTCTGGATTTAGGAATCGTTCAAAGGGAAGTTTGTATTCGAGTGGATTAACATTCGTGATATTTGAAAGATATGTGACTAAACTTCCTGCGACAGAACCTCGAATTGTAGTAAGGATTTCTTTTTCGTGTGCGAAATTAAGCAAGTCGGCAACAACTAAAAAGTAAGGAGCATACCCTTTATTTTTAATAATATCGAGTTCATATTCAAGGCGGTCTTCGAGCTCTTTTGTTTTTTCTAATCCACGTCGCTCAATACCACCCTCTGCAAGTGCTCGGAGTGCGTCATCATACGTTTCAAAATCGCCCTTTTCGATATTAGGGAATACCCATGTACCAAGATTAAGCTCAAGGTTACATTCATTAGAAATTTTTATTGTGTTTTTGAGGGCCTCTGGATAGTCTTTAAAGTATTCAACCGCAGTGTCCTGGGAAATAAATGAAAAATCATCTTTCTTGTTCCTCTCTTGGTCTCCAAGCACTGTGCCTGTTTGTATCTTAATCATTGCTTCCCGCGCAAATCGGTCTTCTTTATTGATGTAATACACATCGTGTGCTGCAACAAGAGGAACATTACATTCCTTCGAGATATCAACCACTTTTTTAATAACATCCTGATGACCCTCTATTTCTGGGTGGTGGGTGATTTCTAGATACAGGTTTTCACCAAATACATCCTTATACCACGTGAGCTTTTCTTTTGCTTTACTTTCATCATTACTCTTAAACGCAACTGAGGTTTCTCCTGAAAAAGAAGGTATGATAGCTATCAATCCATCCTTATGCTTTTCAATAAGTTCGTGGTCGATTCGTGGTTTATAATAGAATCCTTCTAAATGTGACTTCGTAACAAGCTTAATGAGGTTTTTGTATCCAGATTCGTCTTTAGCTAACAGCACAAGTCGCGACCAACGATTATCAATCCGCGCTTCTTTATCATGACGGGTGCGCACAGCAACATACGCATCAATTCCAATAATTGGTTTTATTCCTTCATCCTTACATTTTTTATAAAAAGCAATTGCGCCATACAGGTTTCCATTGTCAGTAAGAGCCAAGGCTTTCATATCAAACTCTTTTGCTTTTGCAATAAGCTCAGGAACCTTTGGAGGGGCG
>JABMNX010000044.1 GCA_013204405.1 Candidatus Kaiserbacteria bacterium
GGTGATGTACGGGCGATATATATGCCCTGCACGAAAACATGACTGCGGAGATCATCCTTTGACAAAAATATATCCAGAGGCAATAAACATATGGCCATTATCACACTAGGGAGTTAGTTATTCTATGTATTTAGAAAGTGAGACTTTGTCATGTTATTATGAATCATATGAAAAAGGTGGCTATTTTTGACGTAGATGGAACCATATTTCGTTCAAGCATGGTTATTGAGCTTGTTGAAAAATTAATTGAAGACGGGATTTTTTCTAAAGATGTCGCTAAAGAATATGAAAGAGAATATCGTGAATGGTTTGAACGGGAAGGTGGGTATGAGGAATACATAAATGCTGTAGTAAAAACATTTATGAAGAATATAAAAGGTGTTCATTATGGTACGTTTAGTGATGTGGCAAAACAAGTGGTTCTAAAACAACAAAAACGTGTGTACCGGTATACACGAGACTTAGTTAAAAGGCTTAAAGACGAGGGGTATTTTTTACTAGCGATTTCACAATCTCCAAAGACTGTTGTTGAAGAATTTTGCAAGAACTTGGGATTTGATAAAGTGTACGGGAGAATTTACGAAATAGGTCCACAAGATTTATTTACAGGCAATATTATTGACGAGCATTTAATTATGAATAAAGCCAATATTGTTCATCGTGCAATTGAAAAAGAGGGACTTTCGCTTATTGGGTCAATTGGAGTAGGGGACACAGATGGAGATATTCCACTTCTTGAGCTAGTGGAAGAACCAATTTGTTTTAACCCAAATAGTAACCTCTATAAACATGCTAAGCGTCTGGGTTGGAAGATAATTGTCGAACGTAAAGATGTGATTTATTCTATATAGCCTATATGGTTACACAAAAATTATACCGCTCTCGAGAAGATACAATGATAGGAGGAGTCTGTGGTGGTCTTGGGGAGTATTTTAGTATCGATGCAACTATCCTACGGTTAGGGTGGGTTGTCGTAACTATTTTTAGTGGAGTGGCACCGGGTTTTATAGTGTATGTTATTGCTCTTTTTATTATTCCTAAGAAGGCTTCTACAGAGCACAGTCTCCAGAAGACAGTTATTGAGGTTAGAGGGCGTTCTAATAATACATAAATGAAAGAAAACAATAAGTCAGATGTTACAGAATCTATAAAAAAACTTGTACGCCTCACTATTGTGGTAATTGTGGTAATTGTTATTGGTAAGATAGTTACCTTATATTTAGGAAGTGTGGTTAGGTATTTTTTGTAACATGAACACCAGGGTGTTTCAAAAGAAAATCTTAGATTACTATGCCACGCACGGACGTAGGTTCCCTTGGCGTAACACAAGAAAACCATATAACATTTTAGTCTCTGAGATAATGCTTCAGCAAACACAAGTGTCGCGAGTGGTTCCTAAGTACAAATTATTTCTCAAGACGTATCCAACAATAATATCTCTCGCACAGGCAGAACTAAAAGATGTACTGACTCTATGGCAAGGGTTGGGGTATAATCGAAGAGCAAAATTACTTCATGACACAGCGAAGCTAGTTACTAAAAAGTATAGTGGAAAACTTCCTAGGGACAGAACCGAACTTGAGTCGTTACCAGGTATCGGCGCATATACCGCTGGCGCAATTTGTGTATTTGCATATAACCAATCTTCTGTAATGATTGAGACAAATATACGTTCAGTATTTTTACATTTCTTTTTTAAAAACAAAGAATCTGTATCTGATACGGATGTTTTTAAGTTCATTCAAAAAACAGTTGATACTGATAATCCTCGGCAGTGGTACTATGCTCTCATGGATTATGGTTCAATGCTTAAAAAAACAGGAAATCCAAATATAAAAAGTAAACATTATCTCAGACAGAGTTCTTTTAAGGGTTCTGACCGTCATATACGGGGTCTAATCCTAAGGATCCTTCTTCAGTGTAAGGATCCAATAACCAAAACTGCGTTAACTAAAGAGTTAATAGAATACGATAAGGAAAGAATTTTATCTCAACTGACCCTTCTTCAAAATGAGGGACTTACAAAATCATTAAGAGGTAGAGTGAGCGTTGCCTAACACGCTACTTGGTATCTTTAATTTGAATTGCTGAAAAAATTCCAAGCAAGATTATTACTCCTGGAATGAGGAATACAAATTGAATATCCATAAAACTAAGTGCAGTGACTCCCAGTATAGGTCCTGCAACGTACCCAAGAGGGCGAAGCATACGGAAGAGACTTATCGTATCTGCATCATCACCGTTCACATGTTTGAAGAAAAAACTCTCGGTCATTATTTCGATTGCACTTGCGCCAATTCTCGTTACAAACAGGAGCGCTGCCCAGTATATAAAGACTGGAGTCGTCATAAATGAGATTGCAATTGTTGAAAGTCCTGTGATAAGTAACCCTGAAATAAGTATTTCTTTTTCCCCCAACCATCTGTCGGCAATTTTCCCGAGCGGAATCTCAAAGAGAGCAAACGGGAGGAGCATGATTGCAAAAAGCACTCCAATATCTGAGAAAGAAAACCCAATAGTGTTATGAAGAAATAGTGGTGTATAGATCACCATAAACGAAAAGAATAGTCGTAGAGTAAACTGTGCAATAAAAATGTTACGGAGGTTCTTTTTTTGTTTGAACTCCTGGATGGTTTCCCGGTACTTTATTTGCTCATATACTGGGTCTTTAAATCCTTTAAAGTACCAACCTATAATAATGAACAGGGGAATGAGAAATGCCCCGGCTATAAAGTAAAGGTTTCTAAACCCATCTCCATTAAGGAGAAATCCCGCAATAAGTGGAGCAATAATCAGTGCTGAGTTGGTGATAGTCAGGAAGATTCCACGAACACTACCGGTGGTATTTTCATTTTTTATAATCCCCTCAAGGAAGATATCAAATGATACTAATATTAAGGGGTAAATAATTAAGTAGGAGATGAACGCGAGGGTTGTTACCGTAAGTCCATCTAAGAACGCTAAGCTCCAAAACGCCCCAAGTTCAAGTACAACAAGAGTTAAGACAGTCGAGTAATTGCCAAACTGTTTTAGTATCTTGGGTAATAGAAACAACCCTACAATACTTAGTATTGATCCGATTACGTATATGAGGCTTACTGAACGGTTAGAGAATCCTTCCCCATTGAGGAAGTTTGAGTTGAAGTAGACGATAAGAAAGAGATGGAACGACACAATAAAGTTAAGGACGTATAGTAATCCGAAACGATTATCAGTCTTTGCAATGTTTTTTCTTATAAAATCCATACGTTTATACTCCAAGTAGTACAGGGATGACAATAGGGTGTTTGTTTGTCTTCTGGAAGAGGTAGGCACTTACTGTGTCGGTGATATTATCTTTAACAAGGTCAAAGTTAATTGGATGCATACCTTCAGTTGACTCTTCTACGCTCTTTTTAATAAGGAGACGTGTCTGTTGAAGTAAGTCTTGAGATTCTCGTAAGTACACAAAACCTCGAGAAATAATATCGGGAGACTTTCGAAGTTTTCCAGTTTTAAGGTTGATGGTTGCAATAACCACAAACATTCCATCCTGTGCAAGAGATTTACGGTCACGAATAACTACATCCTGAATATCTCCAATTGAAAACCCGTCTACCATCATTGGTCCCGCTGGAGCTGTCGCCTTTTGTACTATCATTTCTTCTCCTTTAATAATATCGATAATTGTTCCATTATCAGCAACAACCACGTTCTTTTCAGGGAATCCTGACTCTATAACAGCATCAGCATGAGAGCGTGTCATTGAGTAGTATCCATATGCAGGCATAAAGAATTTGGCACCAACTTGTTGATTAATCCACACGAGTTCACCAGAGTTACCATGTCCCGTTGAGTGAACATCGGATGTCCGATAGTGAACAATTTTTCCAGCATGTCGGTATAGGTTGTCTTTAAGTTTTTGTACCGATACCTCATTTCCTGGAATAACTGAAGAGGAGAGCACAATAGTATCTCGCTTGGTCATTTTTATGAATTTATGCTGTCCTGTTGCAATACGCATCAGGGCTGCAAATTTTTCACCTTGTGCTCCTGTTACAAGAATTACTATTTTGTCTGGAGGATAGTTTTCCATTTCTTGAATAGGAATCAGGGTTCCTTTCTTTGCTTTAAGTCGTCCGGCCATTTCAGCTATCTCAAGGTTTGTTTTAATACTCCGTCCCTCAGTAACAATCTTTTTCCCAAGAGACTCAGAAATTTCAATAATTCTCATCATTCGTTCAAATTGCGATGCAAATGTACCAATCATAAGTCGGCCTTTTGTATTTTTAATGATATCTTCTAATGTGTCGAAGACTCTTTGCTCTGGAATTGAGAAACCTGACCGCTCTGCGTTTGTGGAATCAGCTATAAGTATTAAATTATTTCCTTTGCCAACATTCCCAAAGTTTTTTTGTTCTTCTGCAGTTGGAACACCGTCGTTGTGTGCAAGTTTTAAGTCACCACTCAATACCACGTTTCCATATTTTGTTTCTATTATTACTCCTGTTGAGTCAGGGATAGAGTGAGTCACTGGGAACATCCGTATTTTAAGTTTACCTAGAGTTAATGGTACGTCAGGATTAAGGACACGTACGTCATGTTCAACCCCAACAAACTCAGCGGCACGCTTCTTAATCATAATAGAGGTGAGTTCACCTGTGTAGATTGGTGGGTTTCCAATACGGTCAATAATGAATGGAATACCTCCAATGTGGTCAAGGTGTCCGTGCGTAATCAATAGTGCACGAATTTTATGTTTTCGTTCTTCTAGGTACCTTGTGTTGGGGAGGATGTAGTCTACTCCAGGGGACTCTTCTGTGACAAACTGGAAACCAGCATCAACAATAACGATATCTTCATCTGTTTCAATAACAGTCATATTTCGTCCGACTTCTTCTACTCCTCCGAGAGGAATAATACGAACACCGTCTTTAATTTCTGGAATAGTTTCTTTCTCACTATCGCGATGAGATTGAGTTGATGTACGATGTTGCATCTTTTTACTCGTCGTTGTTTGTTGTCTAGGTCTTTTACTATTAGAAGAACGACGAGATCTCGAAAATTTTGATTTTTTTGTTGACTCATTAGGACTGCTATTTGTTGTTGGTTTTCTTGGTGTCATTTTATGTTAATTAATTGTTAATAATTTTTACTCTGAGAAGATACTCCATACTTTATCGGTTCGTATAAACCATTCGTGAACATTAAGAAATCGGTCTCCTGATGTGGTTACTGATCCAAGAGAGACTCCCTGTATACGTTCTGGAATAATGTAGATAAAGTCTGGTGAATAAAGAAAGATTGCTGGTATATCTTTTTTAATCTCTTCCTCGAATTTTAAATATGTTTCATCTCTTTGTTCTGTATTAAGGAATGTGCGGCCTTTTTCTAAGAGAGCATCCGCAGTGATATTTGCGTAAAGTGCTATGTTAAGTCCAGGATCATTTCTTTGGGAGGAATGCCAAAAAGCAAACAAATCAAGCTCTCGCCCTATTACTTCTCCAAACAAGAGTGCGTCATATTCTCGAGGACGAATTATGTTCTGGTTTAAGTTTCCTGCTTCAAACACCTTGATTTCAACTTCTGCACCAAGTTCTTCCCAGACAGACTCAAGTATAGCAGCAACTGCCTTAAGTTCAGGCACGTTAGATGTTGCAACCGAAAATCTAAGAGGTTCTTTGTCCGAAGACATCCACACACCAACCTCTTCATCGAACTTCCAACCATTCCGTGACAAGATATCTTTTGCTTCAGCTATCCTGTCAGAATTTTCTTCTGTTGGAAAGGCTGCGGTTTTACGATTGATACTAAGTGGAGGAATAGGTCCATCAATAGGAGTACCGTACCCAGTAAGAACCGTATCAACAATATTGCCTTTATCTACCGCAGTGTTAAGTGCTTTTCTAACCTCAATATGTGAGAAAATCTGTGCGGTGTTTTGATTAAAAAATACGGCGAATATTCGTGGAAGCGGAGTTCTTTCTATTCGTTCTGCTTTAATGTGTGTTATAGCCTCTGGTGAAATGCTATTTACTGCATCTATAGAGCCTTTATTAAATGCCGAAATTAAGTCTGTTTCGTTTTGATAAAACCGTAGTGTAATTTTATTAATAAAAGGTTTATTGAGTGCATATTCTTTAAAGGATGTGAGTATGTACGTTTCAGGGATATCAGAAGAGTTTTTTTTGACAGAACGTACTGCATAAGGCCCTGAACCTACAGGAGAAGTATTTATTTCACTGAATGGAAACTCTTTAGAATCAACGTGCCCCCAAATGTGTTTTGGTAAAATGCCAATAGTGGTGTTCTGCAGAAATGGAGCGTAAGGACGTGCTAGTGTAAATCGTATTGTGCGGTCATTTATTTTTTCAGTTAAGATACCATCCCAGTTTGCACGCTGAGCACTCTTAAGTGTTGTATCAAGAGTCTTATCAAGTGTAAATATAATATCGTCCACAGTTACTGGTTCTCCATCGTGGAACACCACACCTTCTTTTAGGGTAAATTCATATACAAGACCATCATCTGAAACAGTGTAGCCTTCCGCAAGGTCTGGAATGAGTCCGCCCTCAGGTGTTGCTTTTAATAGTCCTGAGTATATAAGAGAAACTAAATCGCGGTCAGCATCTGAAAGTGCCAATACTGGGTTAACAAATCGTGGGAACCCAACAACACCCTCGGTAAAACTTCCGCCTGGTGCTTTTATTTCAACGAGAACTGAATCATTTACTTTAGAGAATATACTGAGAGTACTTAGTATGAGTACTAAAACCAATATCCAGAATACTAATTTTTCTGATTGAGATAGCGAAGAAATCACCCGGTCAAGTGTAGTTCCATGTGGAATAACAAAGCGTTTGTTGAGCGCAAACTTTATTTTTTCTATAGTTTTTTTTACAGAATTTTTCACAGGAGTAGCTTCATACAAAATAACACAGCAAATTTTAAGAATTACAATGTATGTAGAGTAATGTTAAATAAAGTGTAATCGTACTAACGAGTAATAAGAGCTAAAAATGCTGAGAGCACAAAAAGAATCGCAAGCACAATGGTTACGTTAAACAATGTTTTTTCAAAACCGCGTCTTGTGTGAAAGCCACTGGTTGAGTCGCTGCCACCAAAAGCCCCTCCAAGTCCAGCACCAGTCTGTTGCAGAATTATTGCAAGTACTAGAAGAATAGAGAGTGCGATTTGAATATACGGTAATATCGCGGAAAGTGTTTCCATTTGAAAGCTAGTATAGCAGGTGTTCTAGAATCTGCAAGTTATGTGTGGGGTTTGACAGGTGCACCCGGACCAGTATAATTACCGCGATATTGCTCTAATAATTATAAAAATTATCTAGAGTCACGTACAGAATTTTACAGTGAGTTTAATAACATAACACTTTTAACATATGGCAAAAGACTCAAAAAATAAGGCACATATAACACCACTAGGAGACAGGGTGCTTCTTGAAATCCCCACACGAGAAGAAAAGACAAAGGGGGGAATTATTATTCCCGAGACTGCTAATCAGGAGAAACCTGAACAGGGGAAGGTTATAGCGGTAGGAGGAGGACGAGTAACCGACACTGGTGACGTGATTCCTGTAAGGGTTAAAGTTGGAGATACTGTGGTATTTCCAAAGTACGGGTATGATGAGATAACTGTGGGTGATACCACGTATTACATCTTGAAGGAGGAAAATATTTTGGCAGTAATTAAATAAGACATACACTCTTTAGAATTAAACAGTAAATTAATACACACTTATGGCAAAACAGATTATTTTTGATGAACAAGCACGAAAACTCCTTAAGGACGGAATCGACCAAGTGGCAAATGCTGTCAAAGTAACGCTCGGCCCCCGTGGTCGGAACGTCGTCTTTGATAAAGGATATGGTGCACCAACTATCACAAACGATGGGGTTTCAATAGCAAGAGAAATTACCCTTAAAGACAAGGTTAAGAACATGGGTGCTGAAATCATAAAAGAAGTTGCAAATAAGACTAATGAAATAGCTGGAGACGGAACAACAACGTCTGTTGTTATTGCTCAGTCTATTGCAACTGATGGGCTCAAGCATGCAACTATGGGGGTCAATGCAATGGAAATCCGGTCTGGTATTGAGAAAGCTACAAAAGAAGCGGTAATAGCACTTCAAAAAATTGCGAAAGAAATTCAAGGTAAAGAAGAAATTAAACAGGTTGCAACCATCTCTGCTGAATCAGAGGAAATAGGAGCAATTATTGCCGATACAATAAACGCAGTAGGGAAGGATGGTGTTGTGACAGTAGAAGAATCTCAATCGCTTGGTATTGAAAAGGAGGTTGTGGAAGGGCTTGAATTCAATAATGGATACATTTCTCCATACATGGTGACAAGTGGGGAGCGTATGGAAGCAGAATACAAAGATGTAGCAATTTTGATTACTGATAAGAAAATTTCTTCAGTACAAGAAGTATTACCCTTGCTTGAGAAGCTTACTCAAACAGGGAAGAAAGAACTTGTCATTATTGCCGATGATGTTGACGGAGAAGCACTCACTGCATTTGTGGTAAATAAATTACGTGGCGCACTTAGTGTTCTCGCAGTGAAAGCTCCTGGGTACGGTGACCGTAAGAAAGAAATGCTGGAAGATATTGCAGTGGTTACTGGTGGGCAGGTAATTTCAGAAGAGACTGGCATTACATTTGAAAATGCTGAGCTTACAATGCTTGGACGCGCCAATCGAGTTGTTTCAAATAAAGACAAGACAACAATTGTTGGCGGTAAAGGAAAGAAGGCGCTTATCACAGAACGGGTGACTCAGTTGCAAAAGCAGCTCAAGGGAAATGATTCAAAATTCGATAAAGAAAAGATAGAGGAGCGAATAGCGAAACTCTCAGGCGGAGTTGCTGTTATTCGTGTTGGAGCGTCTACTGAGACTGAGATGAAGTACCTTAAACTTAAAATTGAAGACGCGGTAAACGCTACCAAAGCAGCTATTGAAGAAGGTGTGGTGCCAGGAGGAGGTACTGCGCTTGTAAAGGTCTCTCAAAAAGTTCGGGTTGAGTTTGAAAAGAATAAAAATAAAATGAGCCAAGAAGAGGCTATAGGTTTTGAAATTGTACTTCATGCGCTCGAAATGCCATTAAAGCAAATTGCAATAAATGCGGGAAAAGATGACGGCTCGGTTATTGTTGAGAAAGTAAAGAACGGAAAGGTAAATGGTGGGTATGATGCAAAGAAAGACGAATTAGTTGACGATATGATTCTCGCAGGAATTATTGACCCAGTTAAAGTAACTCGAAGTGGACTTCAAAATGCCGCTTCCGCTGCAGCAATTCTCATCACAACTGAAGTCGCAATTACGGATGAGCCGGAAGAAGATAAAGGGGGAATGCCTGATATGAGTGGAATGGGAGGTATGGGAGGAGGAATGCCAGGAATGATGTAGGCAGTCCATATTTTAGTTTTACTCGAACATAAAAACACCATAAAATATGGTGTTTTTGCGTATGTATATTAAGTTAGTTTTGTAGTACAATGAACAAAATTAATTAATAAATTTAAATACTTTATGAATATTCTATACGTAGTCTTGGGAATAGTTGCTGTTGTTGTATTGTGGGTGGTGTTTGCGTACAACCGATTTGTGACGTTAGTAAACCGTGCAAAAGAAGCGTGGGCTGATATTGATGTCCAACTAAAACGTCGGTACGATTTAATCCCAAACTTAGTTAATACAGTAAAAGGATACGCAGCGCACGAAAGTGAAACGCTTGCAAAAGTGACTGAGATGCGTGCCAAAGCAATGGGAGCAGGAGGTCTTGAAGAAAAAGGCCAAGCAGAAAATATGCTTACGGGAGCACTAAAGTCTCTCTTTGCGGTTTCAGAAAATTACCCAGACCTTAAAGCAAACGAAAACTTTGTGGAGTTACAACGAGAACTTTCTGATACAGAAAATAAAATTCAAGCCGCACGACGGTTTTACAATGGTAATGTGCGAGACTTAAATACTGCACTTGAATCATTTCCACAAAATATAGTTGGAAATATCTTTAAGTTTAGCGTCCAGGAATTCTTTGCACTTGGTGATGATGAACAGGATGCAAAAGATCCTGTGGCAGTACAATTCTAAGAAAAATATGAAAGCAGATACAATCAGTCTTGATAAAGCTAAGCAAGACAAACTCTTTTATTTTGTTGCGAACGTTGTTATATACCGCGCTCAAGACGGGCGATGTTTAATTCTTAAACGTGACGAGCGAGAGATTGCACATCCTGGTAGGTGGGCAACTCCAGGTGGAAAGTATGAATGGAAGGACATGCCGATTGATAAGCCAACTCGTATCAACGGAGATGTTATTGATTTTGAAGATGCGGTTGAGGATTTACTTGTCCGTGAATCAAAAGAGGAAGCAAACGTAGATATTGATACAGCGCTTCACTACATCAATAGTGTTGCATTTATTCGCCCTGACGGTGTTCCAGTAATGCTTGTAAAGTTTGCAGCGAAGTACCTTGGTGGTGACATAGTCCCAGAAAAAGGTGGTTTTACTGATTTTGCATGGGTAAATGCAGAAGAAGTAAAAGAATATGAGTGCATTGATGGGATTCACGAAGAGGTAGCAAAAACCATTAAACACTTTAAGAAACATACCGAATAAGAATATTTATCGTTAACAATGGCAACAATTTACACACAACAAGACAGTAACATCAGGAAGACGTGGTTCTTAATGCTCACATTTTTCCTGGTTGTGGTTGGTGTGGCGTGGTCTTTTTCATATATATTGCAAAGTCCTATAATTTTATGGGTTGCAGTAATTTTCAGTGTTGTCATGAACATTGGAGCATATTGGTTTTCAGACAAGGTTGTTCTTAAAATGTCAGGAGCGCACCCGGTTTCACAAGATTCACATAAAGAGTTGTGGAATATACTTGAGAATCTTTCTATTACTGCAGGACTTCCAATGCCGAAGCTTTTTATCATTAACGATGAATCGCCAAATGCATTTGCTACAGGGCGTGACCCGGAACATGCAGTAGTTGCGGTTACCACAGGACTTCTTTCAATACTTGATAAAAATGAACTCGAAGGTGTTGTTGCACATGAACTTTCGCACATTGGTAATCGCGACATGCTTGTAATGACAGTTGTTGTTGTGCTTCTTGGTTTCATTACACTTCTTTCTGATTTTTTCTTGCGTATGACATTATTTGGTGGTAATCGAGATAAAGGGGGAGACGGAAGAATTCAAATGATAATGGTTGTCGCAGGGCTTGTGTTGGCAATCCTTTCTCCAATAATTGCAAAACTTATTCAACTTGCTATCTCACGTAAGCGAGAATTTTTAGCAGATGCGTCAGGTGCACTTCTTACTCGGTATCCAGAAGGGTTGGCATCAGCACTTGAGAAGATTAGCCAGAAATCCACTCCTATGAAACGGGCAAACCATGCGACGGCACACTTATTTATCTCAAATCCATTTGCTGGTGAGAAGAAAAAGAAGTTTTTGAATAAGTTGTTTATGACGCACCCTCCAACAGAAGAACGGGTAGCGGCACTCAGGGCACACTCCTAGTCCATTGACACAGTCAGATTAGATGGTAGAATGACTTTGGAATTAGGAGCACTTCTCCTAATAAACAGAAGCGAGAGGGATTCTTCATGGTTTTGGTAGTCGACAAGAACGGGGAACGGAATATCGGCGGTGCCTCTGGGAGAGGTATTCACAAGGAAGACTTCACCGCAGACGATGTTGTCCGCATGCGGAAACGTAGCGATGAAAAACACCGCAGCGACAAGCAAGCCGGCGTCTCGTGTCAATGTGGCGGAAGCCTTCACATAAGGAAATCCGATCGGCATAGGAAACACAAGAAAAAGATTGCTTGACGAAGGGAGGGTTTACAGATGGGGACGGTCATGAAAATGGCCGTCCTTTTAGTTTATATATATGATATTGACTTTCTAATCATTTTATAGTATAATTAATAACAGGTTAATAAATTCATGTGACGGGAAAAAGGAAAAAACGTCATGGTAAAAAACAGTACTATTCCACTGGTCGGCGAAGCGACACGGAGACAGCTCGACGGTTTGTCGCACGAACAACTTGTCGAGTTTGGGTTTGAAGCGCAAGGAATTGCTTTTGACGACCTTACCGGACTGGTGCTTCGGCGTATTTTCCGAATAAGCGTCGGAAGAGAGCTCCTGCGGCTAGAACACGATAATATCAAAACAGGAGCTATGTTGATGGTCGACATAGATCATTTTAAGGAAGTCAACGATACATGTGGTCACGATGTTGGCGACGAGGTACTCGTTGAGGTTGCTAAGGTCCTGACAAAGACTTTTCGTCCTGGCGATATGGTTTCTCGCCATGGCGGTGAAGAATTCTGTGTGTGGCTTCCAGACATTCAAAAAAATGAAGTTAGGGTTGTTGCCGACCGTGTGCTGAAGGTTGTCCAAAACAACACCTCCGGTAGCTTACCTGGGGTGACAATCTCGATCGGTATTGCTCTGGTTGAAGATCATGGGCATGAATTGGACCACCTTATCACGGTCGCCGACAAAGCCCTTTACGTCTCGAAGGATAATGGGCGTAATCAGCTTACGGTCGCCGATCAAAAGATTGCAAACACGGAAAGAAGGGGCGCCCAGAATGACCCCCGTTCAGAAGATCGCCGTGGAGATGATCGACGTGACTGAGTTCTTTAAACTAAACGATTCCCCCTGCGCTTGCGCAGAGTGGGTCATTTTTTTGTGTTATCGTGATAGTTGTATTACAGTTTCTGGATGTAATATTCTTGGAGGAGTGTCTGAGTGGTTTAAGGTGCATCGTTGGAAACGATGTGTGGCGCAAGTCACCGCAGGTTCGAATCCTGTCTCCTCCGCATTGGTAAATTAGGATATCTTTTTCAATATTCTAATTTGACGACAATTTAGGTGATGGGATTCGAAGGGCGGAGCCCGTTGCGAATACTTGGAGCAATATTGGGGCGAGCCGGGGTCGAGAGTTCTTATGAGCGAAGCGAATTAGAAACTGGTGACCGAATCCTGTCTCCTCCGCGCTGTGAAAAATTAAATTTAAATTGCAATATAATGAAAAAAATTAAACTAGGAACATATAAGCATTATAAAGGAGGGAAATACGAAGTTATTGGTGTTGCGAAACATTCAGAGACACTTGAAGACGTTGTTGTGTACAAACATCCTGGAAATGAACTTTCAGAGTTGTGGGTGCGTCCACTTACAATGTTTTTAGAGAAAATTATTATTGATGGAAAAGAAGTATCTCGTTTTGAACACATAGAAAAATAATATGAATCATAAAATAGAAAAAACAGAAGAAGAATGGAAAAATGATTTAACACCAGAGCAGTATGGAGTTCTTCGTGAGAAGGGAACCGAAGCTCCGTTTAGTGGAGCATATACTGACAACAAAGAAACAGGAATGTATCATTGTGCTGCGTGTGGTGCACCGCTTTTTTCATCTGACACTAAGTTTGATTCAGGAAGTGGGTGGCCTTCATTTACTGACCCTGTTATTGCTGAAGCAATTGGGACACAAGAAGACACAAGTCTTGGTACGCACCGCACAGAAGTTGTCTGTAAACAGTGCGGAGGGCATCTTGGGCACGTGTTTGAAGACGGTCCGCAAGAAAAAGGTGGAAAGCGGTTCTGTATTAACTCCTGTTCTCTTGATTTTAAGGCTTAATCTTTAAGCTTTTCTACGCGTCTGTGGGTACAGTGAGGGATTTGAGTAGAGACGTTTTTTCTTCATTTGAGAATTCTTTTGTTTTACCTTCCTCTATTGCGCTAAGAGTAAGGTCCATAATACGTATCCTCTTCAGGTCTTTTACTTGATAGCCAAGTGCCACAGTCATACGGCGGATTTGATGCTTCTTACCCTCTGTAAGTGTGATATTAAAAGTAAGGTCGTTAACTTTTCGAACTATTGATGGCTTTGTGGTATAGCCTTCTATGTTTACACCTTTTTTCATTCTAGTTATAAACGTATTTGTTATTTTCTTATCGACACGAACTACATATTCTCGCTCGTGTTCAAACTCAGGACTGAGTAATCGGTTTACAATCCTCCCATCGTTTGTAAGTAGCATGAGACCGTGCGACGCTTTATCTAATCGCCCAACTGGAAAAAAACTTTTTCCAAGTCCCGAAACATCTTCTACTGATTTTTCATCACCTTGCGGATTGTGTGAAACGATTCCTCTTGGTTTGTGATATAAAAAATACTTGTATTCAGACTGAAGTTTTCGCACATGTTTACCTACAGTAACTTCATCACCGAGAAGTACCTTCGCTCCAAGCGTTGCAACTTCTCCGTTTATTAAGATGTCACCCTTCTCGATTAACTGGTCTGCTTTCCTTCGCGAACAAAATCCTTTTAGATACAAATATCGGTTAATTCGGATTGGGTATGTTATCTCTTCCATAATGTTCTAGAGTACCACTAATTGTTGTTTAGGACGATATGTACCGTATAATGAGTAACTATGAACCGCTTCTTCATTATGGGTTTTTTTGTACTAACCCTTGTTATATTCACGGGGAGTTATTTTATGTCAACTAAAGAATCTTCCAATACTATATTTGACTCACCATTACGGGCTTTTACTTTGGGGTCTGTGGTGATGGAGGTTGCTATCGCTGACACTCAACAGGCGCGACGACAAGGTCTCTCACACATTACTGTACTTTCACCTGAGAACGGTTTATTTTTTGTGTTTCCTGAGAGCGGTATACACGGTATTTGGATGAAAGACATGAAGTTCTCGATTGATGTCATTTGGTTGAATGAAAAGTTAGAGGTTGTAGACATCAATAGAGACATCTCTCCTGATACATACCCTACATCGTTTCACCCACAGACACCTGCGCGATTTGCATTAGAGGTTAATGCTGGGGTTTCATTAAAATTTGATGTCAAGATTGGAAGCGTTGGTACTTTTAAGACGTTATAAGCACTACAACGTAGCCATTTTAAAAAACAAATATTGACCGTAATTTTTTTCTATTCCCTGATGATTTTTTTCTACTTTTCCACAGAAAGTTAAAGACGATTTAGAGGTACAATATGGAAACAATTATTGGACCATCTAAAAATATTGTAATCATGCTAGAAGCAAAAAAGAAAGCAAAAGTTCACCAAAAAATTGACGGTGTTATGGATTTGAAAGTCGACATCGTTAAATCAGATACTGTGAAGGCCACTGATTACAAAAAATTTATACCACGAGTGCAGAAACGAGACGGGAGGATTGTTTCATTTGATTTTAATAAGGTTGTTCAAGCTATACATAAAGCCATGGTAGCAAGTTCCGAAGGCTCTGAAGGGGAAGCAACAATGGTGGCTCATCAGGTCGCTGCAGACATCGTTCGGATTGCTCGAAAGTACAAGAACTTTATGCCAACTGTTGAGGGATGTCAGGATGAAGTAGAGAGACAGTTGATTCTCTCCGATTATGTAGTCACTGCAAAGTCATATATCTTATATCGAGCAGAACGAGCAAAGCTTCGAGACCTCGGCATTACAGTATCCACTGAAGTACGAGAGTTAACTGAAAAAAGTGCAAAATATTTTAAAGGAAACGATTTAGGATATTTTGTATACCTACGATCATACTCTCGATGGATTGGGGATGAAGGAAGGCGTGAGACATGGATTGAAACTGTTGACCGGTACATTGCGTTCATGAAAGAAAATCTCGGGAACAAATTGTCCCAGAAAGAATTTGATGAAGTTCGTGAAGCTATACTTAAGCAAGAAGTGATGCCTTCAATGCGACTCATGCAATTTTCAGGAGACCCAGCAAGACGGTGTAATGTAACTGGATACAACTGTTCGTATATTGCTCCGTCAAAGATTGGGGATTTTGCTGAAATTTTATATCTGTCTTCTAAGGGAACTGGCGTGGGGTATGGAGTAGAGAGTTGGAATATAGGACAACTTCCTCAAATTAAGCCCCAGGTAGGAAAAAAATTAGTAAACTTTGTTGTTCCTGATTCAGCAGAAGGGTGGGCAGATTCCCTAACACATGGACTTAAAGCGTGGTTTGATGGAAAGGATGTAGAGTTTGATTACTCGAAAATTAGACCAGCGGGCGCTCGACTTAAGACAATGGGTGGGAAAGCTTCTGGGCCCGAACCACTTCGGGAACTCCTTGATTTTACTCGAACAAAAGTCTTAAGTCGTCAGGGAAGACGGTTACGAAACATCGATGCGCACGACATTATTTGTAAAATTGGGGAGGCTATTGTTTCTGGAGGAGTCAGGCGTGCGGCCATGATTTCGCTTTCTGACCTCGATGATGACCTAATACGAGATGCAAAAAATGGCCAATTTTGGCTTACTGATCCTCAGAGAGCACTCGCAAATAACTCTGCGGTGTATGAAGAGAAGCCAACAAATACTGAGTTTATGGATGAGTGGATTTCACTGATGAAAGCAAAAACAGGGGAGCGAGGAATTTTTAATCGAGGTAGTCTTATCCACCAATTACCTGAACGTCGAGTAGAATATTTGAAAAATAAATATAAGAACAAGCCAGATGAAGGGGGACGGCATGGAATTAACCGCCCTGGTACAAACCCATGTGGAGAGATTATCTTACAGTCAAAACAGTTTTGTAATCTTTCCGAAGTAATTTGTAGGTCAACCGATACTGAGGCAACACTTATGCGAAAGATACGAATCGCAACAATTCTTGGGACATACCAATCAACCCTAACTGACTTCAAGTATCTTTCTAAGGAATGGAAAGAAAACTGTGAAGCAGAGCGTTTACTTGGTGTTTCACTTACCGGGCAGTGGGACTCAAAAGTAATTCGAGAAGAAAAAGTATTACGAAAACTTAAAACAGAGACAATCAAAATTAATAAGATATACGCAAAGAAGTTTGGAATTAACCACTCAAATGCAATTACATGTGTAAAGCCATCAGGAACAGTATCCCAAACAACAAACTGTGCATCAGGAATGCATCCACGCCACGCACCGTTTTATATCCGCCGTGTTCGTATTTCTGCAACTGATTCACTTTTCAAAATGCTTCGGGACCAAGGAGCTCCGTATCATCCTGAGGTAGGGCAGGCAATGGAGACTGCAAATACATTTGTACTTGAGTTTCCTGTAAAGTCTCCTAAAGGAGTTATATTTAAAAATGACATTACTGCACTCGATCAGTTGGAGCACTGGAAAATCGTAAAAGAAAACTATACGGAACACAATCCTTCAACAACTATATCAGTAGGAGATAATGAGTGGATTGCTGTAGCAGACTGGGTATATGAAAATTGGGACATCATCGGTGGACTTTCATTTTTGCCGCGAAGTAATCATGTATATCAACTTGCACCGTACGAAGAAATTACTGAGAAGCAGTATGAAGATATAGTAAAACGTTTTGAAAACGTGGATTATTCAAAACTTATGACCTACGAACTTCAAGATGAAACCGAGCAAAAAAAGGAGTTGGCATGTGCGGGTGGGACATGTGAAATAGAGTAGATAGTTGACGTTAGTATAAAAACCTCGCAATAGAGCCCTGTTTTGGGGCTCTATTGCAGTAATTGTTTTTAGTGTGTTATAATATCTTTACTTGTATTGGATAGTCGCTCCAGTAAGATTTTTTAGGATTTCTTTCTGGAGAGGAAAGTCCGAACATTCATTGTACAGTCATTATTTGATGACTGTACTAAACTAGAGCTGTTCTTAGGAACAATTTTAGATGTAGCGGGTAATACCCGTCGTTCGTAAGAATAGAGGTGCGAGCAGAGACGCTTACACTCGAAAGGGTGCAAGACTCCCTATTTATTTAGGTGAGTAGTCATACGGTAACGTATGAAGTGAAACGGCTAAATCCTTACTCGAATGCAAGGCCGTATCCACCACGTTAGTGTGTGGAAGTGCCGCACGAGGTTATTGGTAACAATAATCCCAGATAAATGGCTATCGTTTCATATTTTTGTACAAGAATATGAAATACAGAATTCGGCTTATAGATACAAGTAGTACATGTTATGAAAACAACCTCGTTTACGCGAGGTTGTTTTCTTTTATATACACTAGTTTTTGTTACTGAAACACATAAGTATTTGTTATACTATACTAGCTATTTGAATAATATTTTAAGATATGATTAATGAAAGATTAGATTCACTTGGGACTGTTATTGTCCTCACACTTGTATTTTTACTGCCGATTTTTTTTATTCCATTTATCTCAGTATCTCCACAAGAATCTAAGCTGTTATTATTAATAGCTGGAGTTCTCATACCAGTGCTACTGTGGACGGTAGCACGCCTTAAGAGTAACAGTATTACACTGCCTAAGGAGAAATTTATATTACCTCTCATTACCTTACCGCTCATCGCATTTGTCTCAGCATTTTTTTCAGGCAACGTCGCTCATTCTTTGGTTGGACAGGGTGTTGAAGTTGACACAGTGCTCATGATACTCGTACTCGTACTTGGATTTGGGGTTGGTACGTACTTATTTAATTCAAAAGACAAAGTCATTAAGTTTTATTTAGTGCTTATAACATCGTCGCTTATTCTATTTTCTTATCAACTCGCCAAGTTATTCCTTGGTGGAGATTTTCTTTCATTTAATAATATGTTTCCTAGTGTTACTTCGAATCTTTTAGGAAAGTGGAATGACATGGCTGTTTTTGCGGGATTAGTAACTCTCTTATCTTTAATCACACTCGATACACTACGCCCCCGAGGACTCTTAAAGGCTGTCTTTTATTTAAGCCTTATTATGGCTCTATGTATACTTATTATTGTTAACTTCTCCCTTGTTTGGTTTATTTTGGGCAGCATCTTATTTCTTATTTTTATTCGTTCTTTTCTTGCAAATAAGTTCTTTGCACATAAAAATGGAAGTACGTTGGCGCACCCCACTGAAGGCACTATCTCAGGATTAGTATTACTTGTTTTAGCAATAACTGTACTTTTCATTCTTACAGGTTCTACTGTAGAAAGACTCATCAGTGCTCAGTTTGGAATAGCTCAAATAGAAGCCCGTCCATCACTGCAGAGTACGTTAACACTTACTAAAGAAGTATATTCAGATAGTATTCTTTTTGGAGCCGGACCAAACAATTTCACAAAAGAGTGGCTTCTACATAAACCAACCAACATTAACAACACGCCGTTTTGGGACTTAGATTTTCAATATGGAGTTGGTATTATACCGACGTTCTTTATTACTCACGGAGTCTTGAGTATTATAGCGTGGGTGCTGTTCTTCATTTTATTTTTATGGTCTGGGATACGAACCTTTATTCGATTTGACCTAAAACCCTTCGACAATTATCTTTCAACCTCTTCATTTCTTTCGGCATCATTTTTGTGGGTGGTGTCAATTATGTATGTCCCTCACGTAACTTTATTTTTCTTTGCGTTCTTATTTTCAGGAGTTTTTCTTGCAGTGCAAGTTCAAACGGGGGTTGTAAAGCAAAGAGTTTTTACTTTTAGTGAGGACATAAAAGTGGGGTTTTTGGGAATTGTGCTTCTTTTCGTACTTTTAATAGTTTCAGTAACTAGTTTGTACGTTTCTGCTCAAAAATATACCTCTAGTGTGTACATTGGTCAGGCTTCAGCAAAGATAAATATCTTTAGTGACACACAGGGTGCAGAAGAAGATATTAATCGGGCACTCTTATTTAGTAAGGGTGATTTGGTGTACCGCGCGACTTCTGAGATTTCACTGTTTAGGCTCACAAATTTAATCAATCAGGGAGAAAACACTTCTGAAACACAGAAGCAATTTCAAGAAATCCTCTCTAAAGCTTTGGGGAGTGGCCGTTCTGCTGTTGCTGTTGATGATAAGAATTACCAAAATTGGGTTACTTTAGGACGCGCATACGAAGTACTCATTCCTCTTAATGTGGAGAGTGCATATGAAAATGCACGCATTTCCTATGAACAAGCACTTTCCCTTAGTCCACGAAACCCTAAATTGGTGCTCAATATCGCGCGTACTGAAGTGCTTAATGGAAACAATGATGTTGCTAGAGAACGAATTGCAGATGCTCTTATAATGAAAAATGATTATACCGACGCAATATATTTACTTTCTCAGATAGAAATAAAAGAGGGGAAGGTCTCTGAGGCAATAGATTCAATTGAGACGGCTTCATTCCTTACTCCACAAGACCCTTTGGTATTTTTCCAGCTCGGTATACTTAAATATTCTGAACATGATTACGTAGGAGCCATAAGTGCTTTAGAGCGCGCTGTATTATTGGATAATAATTACGCAAACGCGCGGTATTTTCTAGGTCTCTCATATTATCAGTCTGGTCGTATAGAGGATTCAATTAACCAGTTTAATCTCGTTAAGGATTTGAATCCTGGCAGTGTTGAGGTTTCTACAATACTTAGCAATATCAAGGCTGGGCGCGATCCCTTTAACAACCTCAATCCACCCACTGACCAATTTGAGGGCTTTGGTCCACCACTAGAAGAGTAATATGGTTAGACGACTATTTTCTATCCTACACCAAGAGGTTCGTGGCTTACACGAAGCTGCATATTTTCTCGGAATTTTTGCACTTTTTTCAGCAATACTTGCACTTGTTCGAGATAGACTTCTTGCGCACTACTTTGGAGCAGGCGAAGCACTTGATGTGTATTATGCAGCGTTTCGTATACCAGATTTAGTTTTTGTTTCAATAGCCTCAATGGTTTCAATTTATGTTCTCATTCCATTTTTGGGTAGGGATGAGGAGAATCAGGATAACCAGAGACGTTTCATTGGACATGTCCTTTCCGCATTCTTTATATGCATCAGTATCATTAGTGTAGTACTGTTTTTTCTTGTGCCGTACATAACACCTCACCTGTTTCCAGGGCTTGTAGAATCAGAATACTTCGACTCACTTATAATCTTAACAAGGATACTACTCCTTCAACCAATCCTGCTTGGTATTTCAAATATATTTGCTAGTGTAACTCAGGTATATGGAAGGTTCATTCTTTATGGTATTGCACCACTTTTATATAACGCTGGGATTATTTTTGGTGTACTCTTTTTTTATCCTCGGTTCGGAATTATGGGGCTTGGGTATGGGGTTGTAATGGGAGCACTACTTCATGTAGGTATTCAATTACCATTCATAACGACCCGTAATTTCCTTTCTAAAATAACCATTAATTTTAATATTCAGGAATTAAAAGAAATAGTGTTGTTGTCACTTCCACGGACCTTGGCACTTTCTGCGCAACATATAGCACTCCTTGTGCTGATAGGGTTTGCATCTGTTATGGTAGAAGGGTCTATTACTGTCTTTAGTCTTTCATTTAATCTACAAGCAGTTCCTCTATCCATTATTGGTGCAAGCTATTCAGTTGCAGCGTTTCCCACACTTGCTCGGTTGTTTTCAAATGGAAATAGGTCCGAGTTTATTGACCACGTGCTAGTTGCAGCACGTCACATTGTATTTTGGTCTACACCAATTATTGTTCTCTTTATCGTTCTTCGAGCACAGATAGTGCGGGTAGTCCTTGGCTCTGGTGCATTTGATTGGTCTGATACACGCTTAACAGCTGCACTGTTCGCTCTATTTGTGACCTCATTACTAGCACAAGGACTCACTCTTTTGTTTGTGCGTGGGTATTATGCTTCCGGCAGAACACGAATACCACTTTTAGTTAACGTGTGTTCGGCGAGTCTTATCATTGTGCTGGCTTATATATTTGTCACATTATTTCACTCAGTTCCAATCTGGCAGTATTTCTTTGAAACACTTTTTCGTGTGGAAGGTATACCGGGGACAGATGTGCTTATGTTACCTTTAGCATTTTCTATTGGGATGATTATTAATGCCGGTATATTCTGGTTTTTATTTCAGCGAGATACACATGAATTTACACGGCCGATATTGCGGGTATTCTTTGAAGTACTTTCCGCCTCAGTTATAATGGGATTCGTGACGCATCAATTTCTAGACCTTTTCGACAATGTCTTTGATATCAACACATTCTGGGGTATATTTGCTCAAGGATTTTTCTCAGGAACTCTTGGTATTATTGCTGGAATAACTCTTCTTGCTTTGCTCGGAAACCCCGAGATTAAAGAAATTAAAGGGTCGTTACTACACAAGTTTTGGAAGACTAGTGCTGTGGGTGGTGAAGGGGCTGAGCTTTAGCTCTGAATCTATAGACAGTAGTAGCTATTTAAAAAATGAAAACCATACGTAATTTTAGTATTATCGCACACATTGACCACGGGAAATCCACACTTGCTGATCGCATGTTAGAGATTACCAACACGGTTGAAAAGCGAAAGATGAAAGAACAAGTGCTTGATAGCATGGATCTTGAACGTGAGCGTGGAATCACAATTAAGATGCAGCCAGTCACAATGCACTATAAGAAAAATGGAGAGAAAGACAGTCCCTCATACACCCTTAACCTTATTGATACTCCTGGACACATAGATTTTCATTATGAGGTCTCACGGGCACTTAAGGCGGTTGAAGGGACAATTCTACTAGTTGACAGCACTCAAGGGGTCCAAGCTCAAACACTTTCAACGCTTAGAATGGCTCAAGAGTCTGGCTTGGTTATCGTTCCTGTTCTGAGTAAGGTTGATTCTAAATTAGCCCGGATTGATGAAGTGAAGAAAGAAGTTGCTACCTTACTTAAGTGCAGTATAGAAGATATACTAGAGTGTTCAGGGAAGACTGGAGAAGGGGTATCTGAACTTCTTGATAAAGTTATTGAGCGGATACCGGCACCAGTTTCTAATTTCTCTGACGCAGAGAAGGTTTCAAAAGAAGACTTCAGAGGTCTGGTTTTTGATTTTCAATACTCAACACATCGGGGGGTTATCGTATACATACGTGTACTTGATGGAGAAATAAAAAAAGGAAAACAGCTATTTTTTAAGGCGGCTGGTGAAAAATTTAATGCACTTGAAGTTGGTATTTTTTCTCCTGAAGAGAAACCAATTGACGTGCTTACTGCGGGCGCTATAGGGTACATCGTAACAGGTATTAAAAAGCCCGGAATAGCTTCAGTTGGTGACACAATTATTCGCGAGGGAAGTTCAGTTCTCGCATTACCTGGGTACATGAAACCAATCCCAATGGTATGGGCGTCAGTGTACCCAGAGAGCCAAGATGATTTTACACTACTTAAACAGGCACTTGAGCGTTTGAGTCTTTCTGACTCGTCTCTTTCTTATGAAGAAGAAACATCAGGAGTTATGGGACATGGTTTTCGGTGTGGCTTCCTTGGAATGCTTCATCTTGAGATTATAACTGAACGACTACGGCGCGAATTTGATTTAGAGCTTGTTGTTACAACCCCCAGTATTACCTACGAAGCTGTACTTAAGGATGGGGAACATAAGAAAATATATTCAGCAATTCATTTCCCAGAAGATAACCTGTTTGAAACAATACTTGAACCGTGGGTACAGATAGAAATTATTCTACCGGGAGATTTCATTGGGGGAGTTATGCAATTACTCTATGAGCACGAGGCAGTAATTGGAGATTCAGAAAATTTTGGAGATAACCGTACTCGCATTCATGCACAGATGCCACTACGAGAACTCATGAGAAATTTTTTTGACAAATTAAAGAATGCTTCTTCTGGGTTTGCTTCAATATCGTATGAGGTCGGGGAAATGAAAGTGGCTGATGTTGTTCGTCTTGATATTTTAATTTCAGATGAAGTGGTTCCTGCGTTTTCACGTATTGTTTCTCGAAGACGAGTGCAGGAAGAAGCTGAGACACTTGTTGAGCGCTTGTATACACTTATTCCCAAGCAACAAGTAGTAACAAAGATTCAAGGACGCTCCTCTGGTAAGTTTTTAGCTTCTCGTAAACTATCTGCTTTAAAAAAGGATGTTACGGGACATTTGTATGGTGGAGACATCACACGAAAAATGAAGTTACGTGAAAAACAAAAGAAAGGAAAAAAGAAGATGCAGCGGCATGCAAAAGTAAACATACCTCAAGAAGTGTTTCTTAAGGTAATGCGAAGTGGTGGAGATACGTAACTGTAACCTTAGTAACCGACTCCAGGAATAAGTCCAGGTGCAAAAAGAAGTACCATACTTAGAATAATAAAGATTCCAAGGACCATCCACACATATTTGACTATTTTTTTTGTCCGTTTGTGAAAAAGCATATTACCAGTAGTATTTTGATATACTGTATCGTATCACGTATGTTTGATTTTTACGAGAAGAGAAAAATAAGACAATGGCTCTATTCTTGGCCCTTTCTTATATTACTTATCATTATGTCTATATTTCTTACACACGGTGTGTGGGGTGTGTATCAACAGGAGGTTCAGACACGTGTTAATAAAAATCAAAGAGTGGCGCATTTAGAGGAGTTAGAAGTTAGAAGAAATGCTTTACAGGATGAGATAAACCGGCTTAATACAGAGCGTGGTATAGAGGAGGAAATACGACAAAAGTTTGAGGTGGCAAAGGAGGGAGAGGGTGTCATTGTAATAGTTGAGCCACCAAGTAGCTTAGAAGTGGAAGAAGAGGTCTACTATGGAGTCCTTAAGAGATTTACAGACATGGTTATTTTTTGGAGGTAATATTGTATGGTATACTTATTCAACATTATTATATTATTATTGAGTATAAGTAGAAGATTATGGATAAACAAATAATTATTTACAGTACGCCAACCTGTCACTTTTGTCAGTTGACGAAGGAATTCTTGAAAGAGAACAATGTTGAGTTCACTGATTACAACGTAGCTGAAGATATGGAAAAACGACAAGAGATGGTAGAGAAGAGTGGACAAATGGGAGTCCCCGTTATCTTTATAGGGGAAGATATGTTTGTCGGATTTGATAAAGATAAACTATCAGAAGCAATTGGGTTATAGTAATACAGAAGAGTAAGTAACCAGAAACAGAAATTCGCCTCCTAGGTATACATTGGGCGAATTTTTTGTTTGTATGCTACATTAGTAATTACATTTGCCCCCGTAGCTCAATGGATAGAGCTGTCCCGTCCTAAGGGAGAGATGTGGGTTCGATTCCTGCTGGGGGCACATTGGTAAACAAAAGTACCCTGAATAAGGGTACTTTTGATTTACCAACGCTTTCGGCAGGAATCGAAAGACGGAGGCGGTATACAAGACGAGTGGAGCGAGTGCTTGTCGCCGAGTCGTGACCAGCGGTTCTTACGAGTGGAGCGAGTTAGAAACCGTCAGGTCGATTCCTTACAGAAACTGTTCAGGTTGTATGATATTTTCCTTCATAAAAATATAGACAACCTCTTGCGACCTAATTTTTAACGAGTGAAACTAGTATAAAAATAGGAGTGCTAGAGTAAGCCGAAAGTGTTTAGGCACTTTCTCACCTGCTGTGGGGCACCTTCATTTTTGGGTTATTTCTGCTATACTAGCTGTTATGGAGCCAGACATACGTGATCTTTTGAAGAAGAATTTTGAACTAACTAAGGAGAATAATAAGCTACTTAGGAAGATGCGAAGGAACGCTCTTTTGGGTGGATTCTTTAAACTTATATGGATAGCGGTCATTATTGGAGTTCCTGTGTACGTATACTTCAATTTTCTGGCCCCAGTACTTGATCAGGTACTAGATGCAGCGCAGACGGTCCAAGATGTTGGAGGTAAAGTAGAGGTACTTCAAGGAGAACTTCAGAATCAACTCAAGGGGAGTGGAATAAAAGATTTATTTAATCTTTTTAATAAACAATAAATAATACGCTCAGGTAGCTCAGTTGGTAGAGCATTTGTTTGAAGCACAAAGGGTCGGCGGTTCGAGCCCGCCCCTGAGCACCAAGGTAAAGAGAAAACACATCTTTTAAAGATGTGTTTTCTCTTTAGAATGCAAACTGCTTTGCATTCGTGCCTTGGTGCTAAGCGGAGACATGTTTCTGCGACCTCAAGGAGCTGAAACAGTCGAGCTCGGGGAGGAAGCTCTTATGAACGTAGTGAATTTAGAAACTTGACCCCACAGGAATTACTTAGAAACTTGACCCCATCAACTTTACTTTTGTGATCTGACGCCAAGAAAATGACCCATAAAAATAAACGCCAAGGTGACCTTGGCGTTTATTTTTGCTTATATAAAGCACCCCTTACGAAACCTTAACCTTTAACTTAGTTTCTCTATCTTTATCAATCTTAGGCAGCTTAATAATAAGCACTCCATGTTTCTCACTAGCTTCAGCACCGTCAACCTCAACTTCTTGTGGTAAAAGGATGGTTCTTGAGAATGAACCCCAGTATAATTCTTTGTAAAAATAATTCTCTTCCGTAACTTCTTTTTGTTCTTCTCGCTTACCCTTAATTGTTACCATGTCACGAGTAATTGATACATCTAGATGTTCTGGCTTAACTCCAGCAACCACTGCCTTTAGTATAATATGGTCAGCAGTTTGATATACATCAACACTAAGTTGTCCTTCCTCTTCCTCTTCTATCCAGCCACTAGGTTCGACTCCACTATCGTCGGCATCTATCTTAAGGTGCTTCTCTCTTCCTGAGGAATGAAGAATTTCTTCTTCATCAAAGGAATCACTGTAGTCATCGATAGATGCTGTTCCAGTAAGTCGTTCAAAAAATGATCGTTTTTCTTTTGCCATAATTACTTTCTTTTTAAATATGATATACAACGGTTGGTAATGGACTTGATTCGTTCGAGTAGAAGCAATAGAATAATGATTCCAGCCCAGACGAATGCAAACACTAAAAGAATGTTCGTTCCGTTACTCTTAATTATAGAAAAGTTAAACAGAGAGTGCAATAAAATAGCGAGGATAATTCCAACTCCTGTATATAGCAATTTTTGAGCTCTATTTTTGTAGAACGCAAAAGCCATAAAGACCCCAACAGTAGCTGAGGATAGAACATGAAGGAGAGTTGCTCCAAGGAAGCGGAAATTACCAGTTACAACACTCTCTACAAATCGTCCACTTGAGAGCGGTTCGATAAGGAAGAGAGTGTTTTCAAGTGCTGCAAAACCAAGCGCGATAGTGATCATATATAAAACCTCATCTATTGGTTCGTTCATCTCTTTATTTCGTAATACTGAGAAGTACGCAAAACTATATTTTAGTATTTCTTCTATAGCGGCCCATATAAGAATAAGTAGTCCTCCACTAAAGATTGTGGCAGTATATTTTTGAATGGGTATTACAAATGGAATAGAGAGCATACCCATAATAAATGCTATAAGAATTAATCGGCGTGGTTCTGGATGAAGTCTATCTTCTCTACGCCAAAACCAGAGCCATAAAAGTGACGGAAGAAGCCCCCCAAGAAGTGCGTATATAATTGTTTCTCCACTTATCATTATGTTGTGTGTGGTGATGGCCACTCTGCCACCATAAGTAGTTCAGCATCCTTTTTAGGAAGCTTGGACCAGATTGTTTCAGTTATAAATGGCATAAATGGATGAAGCATCTTCAATGATGTCGCAAGTATCTCATATAATGTCCACTGGGCTGATAGTTTTATTTCCTCATCCTCGCCGTTAATTGAATTTTTACTTTCCTCAAGAATCACATCAGCAAATGTGTGCCACACATAATGGTATGCAGTGTCTGCTGCGAGGTCAATTCGATAATCTTCAATATATTTTGTTATTTCTGAAACAACAGCATTAAGTTCAGTTATTCGTTTTTGGTCAGAGTGAGTAAGTTCAGGTTTTTGTGACAAGTTTACTCCGTCTATACTTGTGAGTACAAAACGTGAAATATTCCATATCTTATTTGCAAATTTTTTGTATGCATTTACCTTACTAAGGTCAAGGTTCAGGTCAGTTCCTGGAGTGTTACCAACTATGAGAGACATGCGGAGCGCATCAGTACCGTATTGGTCAGACACCTCCATAGGGCTTATAACGTTACCTTTCGATTTACTCATCTTAAGACCTTTTGCATCACGCACCATTCCGTGTAGGTATACATCTTTAAACGGTATTGTTCCTGTTCTGTATATACCAAGCATAACCATGCGGATAACCCAGAATGGAAGAATGTCGTGTCCGGTTTCCATAACACTTGTTGGATAGTAATTTTTAAAATCATCACCATTAGGATAGTCGAGTGTTATAAACGGCCACTGCCCTGAAGAGAACCACGTATCAAATGTGTCAGTGTCTTTTTTTACAGCACCTCCACACTTTGTACATTTTTTTATTTCGTCTTGTAAATCAACAAATCCTTCATTACACTCTGTACATAACTTAGCAGGTATAGGAATGCCCCACACAATCTGTCGTGAAATATTCCAATCTCTTATGTTGTTAAGCCAATGCAGTGCAACTTTTTTGTGTTGTTCCGTAAGTATATGAACCTCATTATTCTCAATAGCTTTTATAGCTGGTTCTGCTAAGGGTTCCATATGTATAAACCATTGATCTTTTATCTGTGGTTCTATTAGTCTATTGCACTTATAACAAAGTGAAACATTATGCGTATAGTTTTCATCTATTTTATCCAACAAACCTTTTGCATTAAGTTTTTCTATTATCTTATCTCGAGCATCTAGAATTTTCATCCCTTTAAATTCTCCTGCAATTGGTAGAAGTTTCCCTTGCTCATCAATAACTTGCTCATAGTCTAAATCATGCCTCTGTGCTATTTCAAAGTCGGTAGCATCGTGCCATGGAGTTATCGTCATAACACCTGTACCAAATTCCATATCGATTGCTTTGTCTTTAATAACTGTTGCGGTGACTGGACCGTTTATCCATTCAAGGTCTAACGTGTCACCATGATTGTATTCTTTATAGCGTCCATCATCAGGGTGCATTACCACGTACTTGTCACCAAATTTAGTTTCAGGGCGCGCAGTACCAATTACAAAAGGTCCATATTTTAAATAGTAAAATTTATCAGTGCGTTCTTCAGACACTGTTTCTAAATTTGATAGGGAAGTCTGATGCTTTGGACACCAATTTACAATACGAGCCCCACGGTACGCGAGTTTATCGTCGACAAGTTTTTTAAAAGTTTCGTTAACAGTCTTAACTACGCGGTCGTCAAGTGTAAACAATTCACGTGACCAATCGCACGATGCGCCAAGTTGTCGAAGTTGCCCCTCCATAAATGATTTATTCTCCATTGTAAAATCAAGAATTTCTTTATACAGTTCGTCCCTTTCCATTTTGAATCTTGAGCGCCCCTCTTTTTCAAGTTTCTTTTCATAGACAACCTGTGTTTCAAACCCAGCGTGGTCAGCTCCAGGGAGCCAAAGAGTCTTAAATCCTTTCATTCTCTTAAAACGAATCATAATATCTTGAAGTGTTACAAAAAGGGCATGTCCTGCGTGGAGACTGCCGTTTGCATTCGGAGGAGGCATTATTATTGAGAATTGTTCAGAGCGCTTACCTTGAGATGTGTCCGGTAGATTATCAGGGTTAAAAAAACCACTGTTTTCCCAACTCTTATATATCTCATCTTCGTGAGCTTTTGAATCAAATGGTTTAAGAAAAATATCATCCATATATAGAGAGATAATAGCAAAATACAGCCTTATATCAATACAGTTACACCGTTTGACTTAATCACCCGAATACGTTACTAATAAACATTAGAAGATTTTATAGACCCTAGGTGGAGAACGGTAATGAGCGGTTATACAGACGAGCAAGTTTCCGGCGTAGTGTTAAGTGAATTTGAGCACGCGACTATTATTTGTGTTCATGGACATCACATCACAATTTCAAATGATGAGATTTCAGAAGACAGTGTGCTCCCTGGCACTGTACCAAGACATACGACCCCTTGCGTATGCGAACCAGAAAAACTAAAAAAAATCTCGGTACCAAAAGAACTTCTCAGGAAACACACCAACGAGGCATGAAGAAACGCGGCCCACTTTAAAAGGTGGGCCGTAAGATTTTCTGTGAACATCTCGTATTAAATTATTTCAGAGATAAATTACCATCTGCGATTACGTCTTCTGGTTTTGGTAGAGGTTTGTTTGAAATGAGTGTTGAATAGCCAGCTGCGGCAATCATGATGGCGTTATCTCCAGTGAGCTCTATTGGTGGGATGTATATATCGATATTTTGAGGGAGGTGAGCCTGAAGTGTATAGCGGATATGTTTATTAGCCGAAACCCCTCCACCAAGTACAAATGTTTTAATGTTAAATTCCTGGACTGCTCGTTTTGTCTTTTCAAGGAGAACCTCAGCTGACGCATTTTCAAACTCACGAGCGATTTGTTTTTTATCTATCTCAGAGAGCTCTCTTTTTATTTCTTTAATGTCTCGTACTTGATACAATACCGCTGTCTTAAGTCCAGAAAACGAGAAGTCGAAGTTGTCACTGTCAATCATTGGGCGTGGAAGTGTATAAGGTGAGGGCAGGTTTTCCTCACGGGCCATTCCTGCAAGTTTCGATATTTCAGGGCCACCCGGATATGGCAGGTCAAGCATACGTGCTACTTTATCAAATGCTTCTCCAACAGCGTCATCTCGTGTCTCTCCAATAATTTTATACTCCGACCAATCATTCATAAGGACAAGTTGTGTATGTCCTCCTGATATAAGAAGAGCGAGTGCAGGGAATTCAATTGAGGTTATTCCATCACTTTTAATAAGAGAAGAGAGCACATGTCCTTCCATGTGATTTACGGGAATAAGGGGTACGTCCCAAACAATAGCAAGAGCCTTTGCAAAGTTAATACCAACCCAGAGTGCTGGTTCAAGTCCTGGACCCGCTGTGACAGCAAGAGCGTCAATATTTGGTTTTTTGATATTTCCAAGAAATGCGATAAGAAGCACAAAGAGCTCGGGCTCTCGGTCGAGAAGTTTTTTTAGTTCGCTAATCTGGTCTCGCGTTAGAGGCGTATTTGTTTCAGTAAACATTCCAGCCTCAACAAGGGTCTTTTGCAGAAGAGGAGCGAGATTTCGTGAGTGCTCACGTTTTGCGAGGCTTGGGTACACGCCACCATACTCTTTATGGAGCGCAACTTGGGATAGTAGGGAATTAGCTAAAACCTTAAAGGAAATGTTTCCTAATTCACCACTAGCAGCAACGATACTTAGAGCTGTCTCGTCACATGATGTTTCTATTGCAAGTATATTCATAGGTGGTGTTATTTTAGCA
>JABMNX010000045.1 GCA_013204405.1 Candidatus Kaiserbacteria bacterium
GTTGGTAGAGCAATGGACTGAAAATCCAAGTGTCCCTGGTTCGATTCCTGGAGGTACCACTTTTTAACCCTTTAACTCTTTGAGTTAGAGGGTTTTATGTTTTTATAAACCTCTTTGTGTACCATATAGTGTACCATTTAGTGGTTTTATTCTTATATTGTGGGTATCAAATGTATACCACATGAATATATTTTTAACACAACATTTTCGTAAGAAAAAGGAATTATACAAAGAAAATGAAGATGTAAAAATCATCATAAGAGTCTTCGGTTCTGATAAAAAGAGGATAAACATCACTACTAGTGTAAAAGTTCAACTCCAAAATTGGATTCCAAACTGGAAGGATACCCACAATAAAAATCCAATTAATGAAAGGGAACCCGATAGCAAATCCAAAAATTTAATATTAAAAACTGAATTGAAGAGAGTTGAAGATATAGTTTTTAATATTCAAAAAAATGATGGTATTCCAACTACTGATTTAATTAAAACTCATCTAAGGTCAAATTCTAAAAAAAGAGAGAAATCTCAACTAACTGAAGTTCACTTAATTATACTTCTAGAGAAATATTTAGGGTGGATAAAATCTGATGATTACAAAGTTCACACACAGAACACAGACTCTTATATAAGGAGTCTTACCAGTTCTTTGAAGGATTTAATCAGATGGACAGAAATCTTTCAAGAGAGGAAGGGTAATCACATCATACCAGAGGATATTGATATTAGTTATGTTACAGGTCTAATTACTTTCTGTGATAAACGAGGATTACAACCTTCAACTATAAAAAAACGAATCAAGGTTCTTAATTCTTTTTCTAAATATCTTAGAGAAGAGATGTCCATATCAGTCAACGTACCAGTACCCAAAAAGATATTTACTGATATTGAAAAGAATATTATATTTCTAACTCGTGACGATATCCTTAAAATTGATTCATTTAAGGAGTTTGACTTCAATAACTATAATATGCTCATAAACAGTGAATTAAAAATAGCTTATGAAAAACATATGGATACTAGTCAAATCCAAATAATAAAAGATTTCACACCTAAACTCAAAAAAACAAAATACAGAAACTTTACCTCATATGAAGTATATAAAGATGTACTGATATTTTTATGTGGTACTGGAATGAGATTCGGAGATATGTTAAACATTAGAGTAGATTCTAAGGAGTTCGATATTGAAGATAGGAATAAAGGTGAGTTTATGTACCAATCAGAAAAAACTCAAAAGATTACTCGTGTTCCATTGAACAGATTAACAATGTCCATCTATAATAAATACTCAGGTGGGAAAGATAGAAATGATTATTTATTTCCAAGAACACAAAAAGGAAATCCAATATCAAATCCAAAGTTTAATAAACAAAAAAAACAAGTTTGTAAACTTATTGGTCTAAATCGTGGAGTAAAAAGTCCTGAATATAATTTAGATAGAACAATCAAAAAAGGAACAAATGAATCAGTTCCACTATGGGGAGAAATATCTAGTCATATTGGTAGAAAAACATTCATACGGGAACAAATCGAGAGTGGTACTCCACCCCGAACGATTATGAGTATGACTGGACATAAATCTCAAAAAGTTTTTGATGGTTACTACAACATATTGAAGGGTGATAGAATGAAGAATAACGACAAGCTATTTTCAATAAACCTCAACGAACCAAAAAAGAAACCAAAAGAAGGTATATCTGTTTTTCAAGAAGAAGAATTGAAAAAATATAAATCTTTATATGATACTGGTTTAATTGATAAGGAATTCTACAGGGAAGAAGTTAGAAGAATATTGGATTAATGGATTAATGGACTTAGTGGATTAGTCCCACTAATCAACTAATCGACTAATCTATTATTACACTAATCTGAAAACTTCGTAAATTGCTTTTAATCAGCGTATTACATCTTGTACTCCTGAGGTTGATATTTTTATTTTATACTTTTTCACGTTTTCCTACACTTTGTAATACTTATACTCAGAACACATTGTTCTACTGAGTTGTAGGTTACTTTAAGA
>JABMNX010000046.1 GCA_013204405.1 Candidatus Kaiserbacteria bacterium
CCGCGGCAATGTTAAGAAGTGTACAGAAATTTTATGAAGGAAGCAATTTGATGATATACTATTGTTTATCTATGGAGCAATTTTATAATAATTCAATATTTTGGGTTGAGGTTCATAAAATTAAACCAAACCCATTCCAACCTCGAAAAGAATTCAACCAGGGTAAATTAGAAGAACTTGCTGATTCGATTCGTCAGTACGGAGTGCTTCAGCCACTTGTGGTGACTCGCCATGAGATTGAGAAAGAAGATGGGGGACTTGCTACCGAATATGAACTTATTGCTGGAGAGCGACGTCTCCGTGCTTCTCGTATTGCAGGACTTTCCCAAGTACCTGTAATCATTAGAACAAACGAAGAAACAGATAAGGTAAAGCTTGAACTCGCAATTATTGAAAATCTTCAACGAGAAGACCTTAACTCAATCGATAGGGCGCTCGCATTTAAACAACTCGTAGATACATTTGGACTTAAGCATGGAGAGGTGGGGAAAAAGGTAGGAAAAAGCCGGGAGTATGTTTCAAACACATTACGACTACTTCTAATGCCTGAAGAGATACAGCTCGCACTCCAAGAAGGAAAGATTTCTGAAGGTCACGCTCGACCAATCCTCATGCTTACAGGGAAAGATGAAGAACAGCACACACTTTTTAAAGAAATTTTGTATAGAAAACTTACTGTTCGGGAAGCGGAGAGTATAGCTCGACACATAGCACAAGACCGAATCCGGAAAAAAGAATACATGATGGATCCAGAACTCATTGTTCTTGAAAAGAAGCTAACCGAGACACTTGGTACACGGGTGCAAATAGAACAAAAAGAAGGTGGGGGACGAGTACATATCGATTACTTTACCGTAGAAGACCTACGAAGCATCTTTGATAAGATAGAGGGTGACATTGCCCAAGAGAAGGAAAAAATTGAAGAGAAAAAAGACACTGGGTTTATTGAACGGTTTGTTTCATTTACGAAAAATAACGACGAAGTTCCTTTTAGAGAAGAGTCTACAGATGTGCCAGAAGAAACTGTCGATGAGGGACTTTTAGATGACCGGTCTGAAGAGGAAAAGGAGCAAGATGAAAACGATGAAGATTTATATTCAGTAAAAAATTTCTCTATATAATTCTACTGTTGACCGATGGTATTTCTAATATGGCGCTTAGCAAGAGTCGTTTTTACAAAATCGAGCCACTTTTTTGACGGCTTACTTCTTTCTTTTGTTAATATTTCAACAATGTCTCCATTTTTAAGTTTAGTATCAAGAGAGGCCATTTTATTATTTACTTTAACGCCAAATACGTGGTCTCCTATATCAGAGTGAACTGCATATGCAAAGTCTATGGGGCTCGAATCTATTGGTAAGTCTATAACGTCCCCTTTGGGAGTAAATGTAAAGACACGATGATTAAAAAAGTCGGTCTTTATTTCTTCAAGATATTCTTCATGTTCAGAATCAGATAATTTTTTGTTTTCTTCTGCAACTTGTTTTATCCAGTTTGGAATACTTAGTAGTGCTTCGCGCTTTCGTGGTGTAGCTACACTCGGGTCCTTTACGCCAAAACTAAATCCTGGAAAAAATTGTCGTATCCAGTCTAAGCCGACATTTTTCTCACCATGGTTTTTCGCTTTGTACGACATATGTGATGCAATACCAAACTGAGCCTCTTGGTGCATTTGTTCCGTTCTGATTTGAATCTCAATTGTCCCAGTTTGACCGGTAAATACAGTCGTGTGGATACTTTGGTATCCATTGGGCTTTGGAAATGCGATGTAGTCTTTAATTTTTCCTGGAAGAGGTCTCCATATACCATGCACAACTCCAAGTACTCTGTAGCAGTCACTTACCGTGGGCACAATAAAACGAAGCGCTGTGATGTCATGAATCTTTGATATATCAAAATCTTTTCGTTCTAGTTTCTTATATAAGCTGTAGTGGCCCTTTACACGTTCTTCACTTCTAAATGCTCTGATTCCTTCTTTTCCAAGAGCCTTTTTAATTGTCTTAAGAATTTTTTGTAGATGTTTTTCATTTTCGCCACTTCGTTCTTTAAAGAGGCCTTGAATTTCTTTTTCCTCTTTGGGAAATACATATGGAAACGCAAAGTCTTCTAGTTCTTGTTTAATTTGCCCCATACCAAGTCTATCCGCAATAGGGACGTACACTTCGAGTGTCTCAAGAGCAATTCGCCTTTGTTTTTTCTTTGGAACATGCTCAAGTGTCATCATATTATGTCGTCTGTCCATCAA
>JABMNX010000047.1 GCA_013204405.1 Candidatus Kaiserbacteria bacterium
GTCCTTAACTTCACCTTTCTTGTCGAGTGTAAATATTGCAGAAAACGCAAGTTTATCTTCATTCGGATTAAGGCTACATACATCGTTTGAAAGTACTTCAGGAAGCATGGGAATAGTACGGTCTACGAGATAGATTGATGTACCACGATGTTGTGCTTCATCATCAATTGCATCTCCTGGGCGAACATAGTGGGTTACATCGGCAATATGGATTCCAACTTCAAATGTGTCGTCGTCGATTTTCTTAAATGAAAGCGCATCGTCAAAGTCCTTTGCGTCAGCCGGGTCAATGGTAAACGTTGTGGTACCTCGCATATCACGACGATTTGCAATTTCTTCAGGTGTGATTTCTCGATCCTTTCCAATTTCCTCGGCTGCTTTTTCAACCTCAAGTGGGAAGTCAGTATCAAAACTGTGTCCAAGTATAATGGCCTGCATTTCGGTTTCGTGGTCTCCTTTTCTTCCAAGAACCTTAAGGATTTTCCCTTCTGGTTCTTCTTCGGGGTTGTCCCACTTAGTAAGTGTGACGAGGACTTTATGGTTTTCCTTTACTGATTCATATCCAGAAGGGATAAGAATTTTAACGTACATACGTTTGTCGTCAGAGATAAGGTGGGATTGCCCTCCTTCTTTCTCAAGCACCCCCACAAACTCTGTGCGTGCTCGAGAGATAACCTTGATAACCCTTCCTTGGACTCGGTCGTCTTTTTTACCAGGAAGTACTAAGACCTGAACCGTATCTCGGTTGAGCGCTGTATTGAGGGACTCTTTCTGAATTTCTATGTCTTCCTCATATCCCTCGGCTGATATATACCCAACACCACGTCCTGTGACGCTGATGATTCCCTCCAGGTTGTTTTCATGTATCGTTGCTTCCATGGCTAGTTTTGAATGTCTCTGAGTATAGCACAACTTCCTTCGTTCATTGACGTACTATACAACTTCTAGTATATTAGAGCGCATGTTAAAGATCAGATTAGCGCGCATAGGACGTAAGAATGACCCAACATTTCGAGTTGTGGTTACTGAGCATACTCGTGGCCCTAAAAGTGGGGATCATATTGAAATTCTTGGAAACTATAACCCAAAGATGAAAGACATTGTAATTGATGGTGAACGTGTTAAGTACTGGATTTCAAACGGCGCTCAAGTATCTGATACTGTACATAATATTCTTATCAACCAGAAAATAATTGAAGGTAAGAAAATTAACGTACTTCCTAAGAAAACTCCTATAGTAAAAGAAGTGGATGAGTCTGAAGTGAAAAAGGAGACTCCTGCACCAACTGAAGAAGCTGTGGCGGCAGAAGAAGTAATTCCCGAGGTTGCTACAGAAGAAGCACCAGTAGCAGAAACTCCTGCAGAAGAGACTCCTACAAAAGCTGTTGAAGAAGTAAAAGAAGAAGTTACTAAAGCACCTGTTGAAGAAGAAAAAAAAGAAGAAGTATAAACCCTTGACTCAACATCAGATTCTCATATAGTAAGGGTAGCAGATTAGACTCCGTTCCAGTAATGTGGTTTGGGAGGCTGAGATGTTTTAACAGTAATTTCTGAAATGAATATGGAAAGAGACCGAGAATTTCTTGAGTATGTAGTAAAAGCACTTGTTGATTATCCAGATGATGTAAAGATTAATCGGATAGTTGACGAGATGGGGGTACTATTAACACTCGATGTAAGTCCCCAAGATATGGGAAAAATTATTGGACGTTCAGGCAACACTGCGAAAGCAATTCGGACACTACTTCGTGTTGTTGGTATGAAGAATGAAGCACGTGTTAATCTTAAAATCAACGAACCAGAAGGTGGAACAGGTGGAAACAGGACTCCCGAAGGAGAGACGTCCACAGAATCACCAGAAGTTTCTAATGTATCAAAGTCCGTAGATGAAGCGATGGAAGATCTTAATTTATAAGCACTCTTCATAGTAATCTAATAGTAAAAAAGCAAAAACCGTGGTATCAAGAGACCACGGTTTTTGTATTATATTAATTATGAATTTTCATATCATCACACTATTTAAGGAGAGTATACAGGGCTACCTAGAGAGCTCAATTCTTGGTCGTGCTCAACAGGATAAAAAAATAAAGATTTCATATTACAATCCTCGAGATTTCACGAAACTTAAAAATAGACGAGTTGACCGGAAACCATATGGTGGTGGCCCTGGTATGGTAATTGAAGCCGAATCTGTGATACGGGCGGCCAAAAAAGCAATAGGTAGGAAGAAAGATGTTCTTGTTGTGTTCTTCTCCCCAAGTGGAGTTCAGTTCACAAATGTTTTAGCTCGAACATACATAAAAAAATATAAGCATATAGTTTTTATATGTGGGCACTATGAGGGAGTAGATGCACGAGTAAAGAAAATTCTCAAAGCAAAAGAAATCTCTGTAGGGCCATACATACTTACTGGAGGAGAGTTACCCGCAGCACTTATGATTGATGTCATGTCGCGACAGATTCCTGGCATACTTGGTTCCTATGAATCCATTGAAGAAGAACGAGTAAGTAATAAGGATGTCTACACACGACCAGAGGTGTTTGAACACAAGGGAAAGAAGTACCAGGTACCAAAAATACTCCTTTCGGGACATCATAAGAAA
>JABMNX010000048.1 GCA_013204405.1 Candidatus Kaiserbacteria bacterium
GGGGTACAGTCAAAATAAAGTGGTGCTTGACTCGCATCAATATGAAAGATGATTCTTGATTTTATATCTTTTTCAAATGCACGAATTTCTCGCGCTATTTCTTTTACCGGTTGTACTGTCCCAATTTCATTATTTACATATGAGACCGAAACTAAGACTGTATCCTTTTGAAGAAGTTTTCGAACCTCCTTTGGATTGATAATTCCCCGCTCGTCAAAATCAACAAAATCTACTGACATTCCTTTATCTTGAAATGTGCGAAAACAATCGAGTACTGATGGGTGTTCTGCTGAACTTGTGATGACATGTAGACCCTTAACAGATGTACCTGCATTAACTATTCTTTTTTCTAGTGCATTTATGTACCCCAAAACAGCAAGACTGTTGCCCTCGGTGCCACTTGCAGTAAAAATTATTTCTTCAGGTTTAGATAAAATAGAATGTGCTATCTGAGCACGAGCTTTATCTAATACTCGTTTTGACTCAACTCCTTCTTTGTGGAGCGCCCCAGCATTACCAAAGTGTATATTCCAATACGGCTCCATCTTCTTAAGAATGCGGGGATCAAGTGGAGTTGAAGCCGAATAATCTAAATAGATTCTTTTTCTCTTTATCGGAAGTATCCTCAGCAACCTTTTCATACACAACATTGTATACTTTCTTTCCTTTTTACAAAACAGGGTCTAGCGTGTATAATGCCTATTTGTAAAACCTTGCAATCCCAAACACTCTCTAACGTAACGTACATATGACTGGATTACTATCAATCAACACTGAAACATTCCTATATGCTCTTATTGGAATCGTATTTATTATTTTACTTGTGTGGAATGTACGCCTTGAGATTAAACTACGAAGACTTCTTTCGGGGAAAAATGCTAAAAGCCTTGAGGACACAATAGTCCACATTAAAGAAGGTCATGACGAGTTTAATATGTTTCGAAAAGAGGTGGAGCGATACCTAGAGCTCGTTGAGAAACGCTTAGTGCGCAGTGTCCAAGGAATAGAGACAATCCGATTTAATCCTTTTAAGGGCACTGGAGCAGGAGGTAATCAGAGTTTTTCAACTGCATTTCTCAATGAGTCTGGTAGTGGAGTTGTTATTTCAACACTCTACGCACGGGATCGTATGAGTTTTTTTTCAAAACCAGTAATTAATTTTTCTTCACCTCATGAACTAACTGACGAAGAAAAAGAAACCATAAAGAAAGCTCAGTCTTCAATGAAGATAGACAAAAAAAATAACAAGTAGACTGGAGGTATGAATATACGAATATGGAACAAAATAAAACAAACAAAACAAAACGCCCTCCTGTCATTGTTGTCATGGGACACGTTGATCATGGAAAATCTGCGCTTCTTGATTACATTCGAAAAACGAATGTAGTAGAAAGAGAGGCGGGTGGTATTACACAACACATCTCAGCATATGAAGTAGAGCATAAAGATAAGTCAGGGAGTGTTCAGAAAATAACCTTCCTTGATACTCCAGGACACGAATCGTTCTCAAAGATGCGTGCTCGGGGTAGTAAAGTTGCAGACATAGCTATTTTGGTTGTATCAGCTGAAGATGGGGTAAAGCCACAAACATTAGAAGCATACAAAGCTGTTATGGACAGTGATATTCCTTTTATAGTCGCTATCAACAAAATTGATAAGCCCGAAGCTAATGTAGAAAAAGTAAAGGCAAACCTTCTTGAAAATGGAATCTACCTCGAAGGAATGGGTGGTGATATACCTTGGGTCCCTATTTCGGCAAAACAAGGTGACGGTGTTGATGAACTTTTGGACATGATGCTTTTGGTTTCCGATATGGCGGAACTTACAGGGGACGCTAATAAACCAGCTGAGGGAGTAGTTATAGAGTCACATAGAGATACCCAAAGGGGTATCTCTACCACCCTACTTATCAAGAATGGGTCAATCAAAAAAGGAGATTTCGTTCGAGCGGGAGAAAGCGTCTCTCCGGTGCGTATTATGGAGGATTTTACAGGAAAAAGTATCAACGAAGCACAATTTTCAAGCCCTATTCATATTATTGGATTTAACTCAGTTCCCCAGTCTGGCGAAACATTTGAAGTTTTTAATTCTAAAAAAGATGCCGAACAGGCAGCATTAACATATATATCTCAAACAAAAGATACTCAAAAGGAAGATGAGATAGAAACAACTATTGACTTAGAACACGAAATAACACAGATACCAATTGTACTTCGTGCAGATGTGTCTGGGTCTATTGAAGCTATAGAGCATGAGATTGCTAAGATTCCGCACGAACGCGTTGAGATTAAAATAATACAAAAAAATGTAGGTAACGTGTCAGAGAGTGATATTAAACTCGCTGCAGGAAGACCACACACACTTATTATTGGATTCAACGTAGGTTGTGACAATGCCGCACGGGACCTAGCAATACGAAACGGCGTTACAGTTCATTCATTTGATATTATCTACAAACTTGCTGAGTGGCTTGAAGAAGAGATTAAAAACCAAACACCAGAAATTAGTGTGGAAGAATCGACTGGTAGTGCTACTCTCTTAAAAATATTTAGTAAAAACAAAGATAAACAGGTTGTTGGTGGAAAAGTTGACTCTGGTTCTATCAAAGTAGGTAGTGTGATAAATATTTCCCGCCAAGATAATCATATTGGTACAGGGACTATAACCAACCTTCAACAACAAAAAGCTAATTCAAAAGAAATCACTGAAGGAAACGAGTTTGGGGCTCAGATTAATTCTCGTATTGAACTTGCTCCTCGTGATGTAATAGAAAGCTTTATTATCATTAAAAAGTAAGTTACTATGTCCGACAGAGTTTTAAAAGTATCACTTCTTGTAAAAGATGCAGCTGCAGATTTTCTAAACCGAGAATCAAACCGCACGTCGTTAATCACAGTAACTCGTGCAAATATCTCGAAAGATTTTGCTAAGGCTACAGTATTTTTTACAGTCTTTCCTGACGACCAACAAGAGCAGGTACTCCACTTTGCTCGTAGGAAAAGAGCTGATTTTAAAGCGTACCTTAAGTCACACTTGCGATTAAAGAGGATTCCATTTGTTGATTTTGAAATTGATGCTGGAGAAAAACACCGTCAGCACATAGATGAAATTTCAAGGGATATAGAAAATGGTAATGAACAAAAACCTGCTGAGTAAACCAATATAACTGGTATAATTAAATAACAAGGCGTGGTGGCCAAGTCCCCAAGGGTAAGGGGTAGAGTCCAGACACAGGTCTTCTAGAGTAAAGATGGTTGGCATAATTAAATAGTAAGGCGTGGTGGCCAAGTCCCCAAGGGTAAGGGGTAGAGTCCAGACACATGTCTTCTAGAGTAAGGATGTTGGTATAATTAAATAACAAGGCGTGGTGGCCAAGTGGTAAGGCACAGGTTTGCAAAACCTTCATACGCGGGTTCGATTCCCGCTCACGCCTCAAGTGAAAATAATTTGTTATTTTTATAACAAAGATATTTTTACTTATAGAGTCGGGAATCACAACAAGCGCACTTCCGACCATATTCTCTTAGAGCGAAGCGACTTAGAGAATAGGAAGTGCCAAACCAAAGTAGGCTTGTTTACTAACTCACAAGTTCGTAAACAAACAAAGTCGCGAAAGCCGAAAGGACGATTTCTTATTAACCCACGCCGGGGTGATGGAATTGGTAGACATAAGGGACTTAAAATCCCTGGGCCGCAAGGCCGTGCGGGTTCGACTCCCGCTTCCGGCACTAGAATTAGTTAAACCTAAATGTGATAAGCATTGGGGTTTACTAGTTCTTGTCGGTGTGGGAGTCGAAAAGGTTGTCAGCTATTTTGAAAAAATATCGACAACCTGTACTGATCCTGTAAGGATCGACTCCCGCTTCCGGCACAATATTAAAAAATACTAGCTTTGTGCTAGTGTTTTTTAATATCTATGTTCAGAGGGAGTCGAAAGGCGGAAGCCCGCGTGCTAAAGCACGAGTAAGGGCTGAGCCCAGACCAAAAGCACTTGGTAGATTTTGAGTGAAGCAAAAAATATACTTAGTGACTAGTGGTCGACTCCCGCTTCCTTTACTTCATTAAGCATTGAAAATAATCCGTAAACAATGTATTATTTTCTACTGTATCCGTCTATAGTATTAAACCTATTAAGCACTGCGTCCGCCTATAGCTCAGTTGGTAGAGCAACCGCCTCTTAAGCGGTGGGTCGTAGGTTCAAGTCCTACTGGGCGGACGCAGTGTTGAATAAATACTGTAAATAGTGCGGACAAATGCATAAGTGGTGAAATAGGTCAGACACGCCAGTTGCGGGAATATAAAGCAAACAGTTTTGCTTTATATCTAGTTTTGAGCGGTAATGAGAAAATGTTCGTTGTAAAAATTAATAGTGTGCGCGAGTGGTGGAATTGGTAGACACGCCAGTTTTAGGAACTGGTATCGCAAGATGTGGAGGTTCAAGTCCTCTCTCGCCCACAACAGAAGAAAATCTCGCATAATGCGAGTTTTTTCTTTTGTCTGTTGTGAGAATGAGAGAGGACTTGAAAGACGGAAGCGCTCCTCCGGAGGAGGATTA
>JABMNX010000049.1 GCA_013204405.1 Candidatus Kaiserbacteria bacterium
ATTTCTGTAAAAACTAAATCGAATAAATCTCAAAATCACTCTAAAAGATTAAACTCGACATAGTTATCTATATAGTAGCTATTTGATGAGAGTATTGTATTACATAATAAATAAAAAGTCAAGTATATATGTAATGTGAAATGTGAGTAACTATAAAGCTTCAAATAGCCTTTTAAAGACCTATTAATGTAGTTCTTGACTTATTATTTTTTATATGGTACAAATCTTCTTGGATACAAACAACCATAACTACTAGGAAAGAAGGAAATGGACAAACTACCAAATACTTTTACGCCTAAGGAAGCACGTACGTGGGTAGACAGAAACCACAGAACAGGATTTCGCAGACGGAGCAGTAGTGCGATTCCTGGAGCTCCCGGGAATCCCGGTATCCTGCAGGAAATCATAAAACGTTCATTACCCAATAAGGGTAAAGGGGAACAGTGGGACACCCTCTGTATCCTCTCGACACTTGCAGGGGAAATCATTCGAAACACTGGTAGCACCTGTGACGCTTCAATTATCAGCTATCAGCTCGGTGTGATGGCCGAGAATTCTGTGGACGGGGCGTATAATGCGCAAGTAGCTTTTTTTAAAGTTCTCCGTGGTCCACAACCCACCAAAAAACCCATTGCGGCTTAAACTCCGTTCTTTCACTTACTACACCCGGCGCCCCAACAGGCGCCGGTCACTTTTTATATAAACACCTTTGAAAAATTATTTCTTTTTCTTACTAGCTTTCTTTGCCAACATTTCGCGCTTTACCGCAAGTCGTTTCTGTGTCTTTTTTGAACGCGATGTTTTGTTTTTTTCTATACCTGTTACTCGCTTTGCCATAAATAGTATGTGTTAAGTGAATTAAAAATCTTAAATACCCCTTGAGGGTGTTATAGGACATTAGTATACACTATTTAGAACTTTATTTTAAATACATCCTCAGTATCAAGCTACATAGATACCCCTTACTTACAGGAGAAAATTGTGCTAGTATTTTGTGATTATGTCAACTAAGGAACAATATGATGTCATAGTAATTGGCGGTGGTCCATCAGGAATGATGGCGGCGGGACGTGCGGCAGAGTGTGGCCGACGCGTTTTACTTATTGAAAAAAATAAAGACCTTGGAAAAAAACTCTCAATTACTGGTGGAGGGCGGTGCAATATTTTTAATGTGGAAGAAGATGAACATAAGCTCCTTGAGAATTATGGCGATGCTGCAAAGTTTCTCTACTCAGCATTTTCACAGCATGGAATGAAAGACTCTTTACATTTCTTTGAAGAGAAAGGATTACCGATTGTAGTTGAAGCACGAAAGAGGGCTTTTCCAGAATCTCAAAATGCGGAGGATGTTACGCGACTTATGAAGCGTTATGTGACTGGAAATCATGTCGAGCTCAAGACAGGTACCAAAGTACTTGGCTTTAAAATTGATGGTGAAAAAATTATAGGAGTTGAAACAAATAATGGAATACTCACGGCAGAGAGTTTTGTGTTAGCAACTGGCGGGTCTTCTCACACAGATACCGGTTCAACGGGTGAGGGGATTACGTGGCTTAAAAAAATTGGACATACGGTTCATCCATCAAGCCCAAACATTGTTCCACTCACTGTTCTAGAGGAGTGGGTTAAGGCACTTTCCGGTACTTCACTGTCGTTTATGAAAATCACATTTGGTTCGAACCTCACCAAAGCAACTGGGAGGTTTTCACGCCTTGGAAAGATTCTTTTTACGCACTTTGGCGTTTCAGGACCACTTATTCTTAATGCCGCTCATGACGTTGAGAAATTACTCACAAATGGTCCTGTGGAAGCTACTATTGATATGTACCCTGATACAGATATGGGTGTACTTCAAAACCGCGTTCTTGAAATATTTAATACACACAAAAACAAGACTCTCAAGAACATCCTTAAAGAATTTGTACCAGTTGGTATGAGTGAGGCAGTGGCAGTTCAGTTTCCGCTTGAGTTGCAAGAAACAAAAGTGCACAGTGTCTCAAAGCTAGAGAGGCGTACTATAGTGAATCTACTTAAAGCGATGCCTCTTACCATAACCGGTACAATGGGTATGGATTGGGCAGTGACATCTGACGGTGGAGTTGATTTGAAAGAAGTTGATACCAAAACAATGCGTTCAAAGCTCTACAGTAATCTGTATGTAACTGGAGACGTGCTCCACATTAACCGTCCAAGTGGTGGTTTCTCTCTTCAGCTTTGTTGGACGACGGGGTATGTCGCTGGCTCACACGTATAATTTTTAGTATGTTGTCGCGGCGGGTTTAAGTCTGAAGTACTCCTTTGCAATCAACCAAATCAACACACAGTCTATGACAATAACGATTGCGAGAACAAGTGAGTGTGTGTGAAAAAAACGATATATTTCATAGCATATAAATATTCCAATAAGATAAAGACTCACAGGGAAAGCCCACATCTTTTCTCGTAAAAGATTAACAGAAAGGAAAATATCAATAATTCCCCAGAGAATCAAATAGAGGGCGACAAAGTACGTTACGGTAAATGGGAGGTGTTGAAATAGGGGACTGAGCACGTACATGAGTATGTCTGATGGGTCCTCAATGATTTCATGCCCCATTACCTTGTTGAAGATATCCAGTATAGGAGTTCCTACCAATTGAAAAAGTATAAGGCCCAAAAAAAGCCGAAGTGAACCATAAGCTATTCTCCACCACATACCAATGCGAAACAGTCGGTCGATGGTGTCTAGTCTATTTTCATCTTGAGGCGTAAACACATCTTCAATATTCATACATAGATTATATACGATATTTTCATTTTGTATTACGTGTTAAGAAGTTTAATACGCCATTACATTAATAGAGTATGTGTAGTAGTGCATACGTGGTGGCCATACCGTACCCCATTTTTACATACCCAATAAGTCCACGGATTATTCCAACCTTCTTAATTTTTTTAATAAGGCGAGTATTTTTCATAAGTACTGGAAGTAGAGTTCCATTACTGCGTTTTAAGAAAAAATCCATAACGATAGTATCACTGAGTCCGTGCATATGTTCTCTCGGGAAGGATAAGAACGTTTCTCTCTTCATTGCACGTTCACCACTAAGTTTTGGTAGTACATGTACCGAAAGCCAGTTCAAGAGAAACCCCCTGTCACGAATACCGTTGGTCATATCTACTTCACCCCTGAGTACAGGGGATATGAGGTCATACATGTGTTGTGTGGTAAGTCCACGTACATCTGCATCAAATAGACAAATATATTCAGAAGTTGCTTCTTCAACTCCACGATATAATGCTTGGGATTTGCCGATATTTTTAGGTAAATCAAGTACAGTAACAGTGTATGTGTTGGCAACAGCGCTAGTCTCATCTATTGAGCCGTCATTTATTACAATAATCTCTTTAAAGAGATTTGTTTTAGTAAGCGCAGTAAGCACATAGGCAATATTATTTTCTTCATTGTATGCAGGAATAATTGCAGTCACATCGTCACCAAATAGCTCTTTAGCGCCCGTTATTTCCATAGAATAAAGTATACCTAAATAAGTAACAGCGCTCTACTAGACAAATTGACAGCTAGTCGAGTTTGGGTTTTTTAACTACTTGCGTGACGAAGCCAGTGATATTGAAGTCGTCGTCTTCATGAATAAATATTGGCGGAAAATCTTTAGTAGATTCGGAAACCAATACCACACGATTATTTTCTTGGTCCCAATGAAACTTTTTAATATTAGCAACACCATCAAATACTGATACAACAACATCTCCGTTTTCAGGTTTCTTGTTTAAAGATTCAACAATAATGTAATCACCATCTTCTATATTTTTTCCTCCAACATTTGCTTGGTTCATTGAAAGTCCACTTGCTCGAATTGCATATACATCTTTTTTCCTTTTAAGGAGCGCAGAGGAAATTTTTAAATACCCTTCGAAATTGGTGTCTGCGTAAAATGTTGCGGGGCCACAGTTTGCAGTACCGAGTATAGGAATGGAAAGAAGGGAAGTACTCGCTATTTTCCCAGGCTGAGTCCGTTCGATAGTTCCAATATTTTTTGATATTTTTATAAACCCTTTCTTTTCAAGCTGTCCGAGATGGTGCTTTATCTTTTGTGGGAATTTTTCACCGATGTGTTCTCCCATCTCACGAAGTGTCATGAGTCCAAGGTTTTTTGTCTTGGAAAGTTCTAGTAGGCTTTGTTGTATTTTATGCATAGGAATTATATTAAATAGGACAGGGAATTATCACGGTGTCTAATACCCTTATTGTAAGCGCTACGGAGATATACGTCAACAACTTATCCACAGGTCTAGAAAGATTTAAAACTTGACAAACTTGACAAAGAAAATAGAATAGAAAGTACGTTAACGGGATTAGTAGATTAATAATTAGAAAAAATATATATGTTCAATGATTTTCAAACACGAGCACAGCGCATGAGAGGCCTCCGTCGTCGGAACTCACTCACCATGCGGATTATTAGAAGTTTGTTTCAAAGACAAGCACAATACTAAAGATAAGACTTATGATACGAATAACTCTCAAAGACCTTGTAGCTAAAGAAATCGATATGCTGAATACACGTATCGATAAAAAAATTGTTAGTGGCAAATCATACTATCGAGATGCTCAAAAACATCACGCACTCGTAGTTCAATACCGCCGTATTGAACTCCGTGAGAAAATGAATATTTCATTTGGGTCTATGCAAATGACATAGAACACGCGATAATTTCCAACACTTAAAAAGACGCCTCTGTGGCGTCTTTTTTTCATTTTGCTCCGGCGACAGGACTCGAACCTGTGACCCAGCGATTAACAGTCGCTTGCTCTACCAACTGAGCTACACCGGAATAGGTATTCTTTCATTCTCTAAATCTAGAGAACCAACACATTTTACAACACAAACG
>JABMNX010000050.1 GCA_013204405.1 Candidatus Kaiserbacteria bacterium
CTTCTGATGTTGGTACTATTCGTGGAGATTTTGTACTTGACTCATACCGTATAGCAGATAGTGATGGACGTGCCATGCGAAATATCATTCACGCATCTGGTTCAGTTCCTGAAGCAGAAAATGAAATTAAGCATTGGTTTGAAGATAATGAGTTAATTACATATCGTCTGGTTCAAGAGGAAATTTTATATGATGTTAATTTAGATGGAATTCTGGAGTAACACAGTACGCCTAATCTAAGCCATAAAAAACAACAAGTTAGTGCTTGTTGTTTTTTTGTTGCAGAGATAATTTAGAGGAGTACACTAATAAGTAGGGAAAGTAAGTATTATCCACTTATTTACTTACACAGGGACGTCTAATAAGTATTAAGTATACATATAACATGATGTATCGCTGAAGACACCCACTTGGGTTAACCTGGGTAAGTACTTACATTCCCTAACAAAAAATCACTCGGCTTTGCTGAGTGATTTTTTGTTATACTTACCAATATGTATAGACATCCACTTTTTATTTCATGGTCACTACTTCTTGTGGTGGTAGCAACACTCCACATACTCGCTTTAGAGTTTTATTTATATTGGGTGTATTCATGGTTTGATACTATGATGCATTTTCTTGGTGGGCTTTTTGTTGGGCTATCAACGCTTTGGTTTTTCTTTACGTCGGGGTACGTACAATTAAATCAGCGGGTACGAAATGTTATTCTTGTAGCAGGGGTTTCAATAGTACTTGTCGGGATTGGCTGGGAAATATTTGAGATTGTGGCAGGTGTTCCCAGGGAGGATAATTTTATCATCGACACAGTTGTCGACCTCACCATGGACGCACTTGGTGCAGCTGTCGCTGTATTCATGTTTATAAAACTATACTGGATGAATAATAAAAAAGAATATGAAACCTAACACTGAACAAAAAAAGGTTCTCAAAAATTCAATCACCTTTTTTGGTGGTGCGGGTACAGTTACTGGTGCTAATTTTTTACTAACATTAGGTGGTGTCCGTATTCTTGTTGACTGCGGACTTACACAGGGAGAAAAATATTGTGATAGATGTAATTACGAACCGTTTCCGTATGATGCCTCTCAGGTTGATTACCTTTTTGCTACACACGCCCACGCTGACCACATTGGACTTATCCCAAAACTTGTACGAGAAGGTTTTAGAGGGACAATCATTTCAACTCCAGCAACTCGGGACTTGTCGGGGACTATGTTCTCTGACGCCATCAGGATTCTTGCCCGAGAAGCTCAGTACAGCGGCGAAGACCCGTTATATGAATCAGAGGATGTGCGCAAGACACTCTCTTTGTGGAAGGAGGTAGAGTACCACACAGCACTTGAGCTGACTCCTGATATATCAATACGTCTCAAGGATGCGGGGCACATTCTTGGTTCAGCAATGATTGAATTTACCTATAATAGAAAGAAGATTGTATTTACAGGGGATTTAGGAAATTCGCCCTCGCCACTACTTCGTGATACCGAAGATATCACTGACGCAGAATATATGGTTATTGAAAGTGTGTATGGGGACAGAAACCATGAAGGAAGGGAGCAACGTATAGAAATGTTACAAAGAGCCATTACAGATATTTCTGCTCGAAGAGGCACGTTAATGATTCCGTCCTTCTCAATCCAAAGAACACAGGTATTGTTGTACTTGATAAACAATTTTGTTGAAGATGGTGTATTACAAAAAATTCCCGTGTTTCTTGATTCCCCACTTGCTATTAAGGTGACAGATATTTTTAAGCGATATACTCATTTACTTAACAAAGAAGTTCAAGATGAAATTAAAGGAGGAGACGATATTTTCGATTTTCCTCAATTTAAGGATACAAAAAAAGTTTCAGAGTCAAAAGCTATTCTAAAAGTTCCTTCCCCAAAGATTATTATTGCAGGTTCTGGGATGTCTTCAGGGGGTAGGATTCTACACCATGAAAAACAAAACTTATCGGACCCCAAAAATATGCTTTTGCTTGTAGGGTACCAAGCGGTAGGAACGCTCGGGCGGTTAATTCAAGATGGTGCGAAAGAGGTTACTATCAATGGCGAAAGTGTTCGCGTAAAAGCAGAAATACGAACCATTAACGGTTTCTCTGCACACAAGGATTCAGATCACTTGATTGAGTTTGTAGAGAAGTCACACATGTCCATCAAAAAAGTATTTGTAGCTATGGGAGAACCGAAGTCGTCTTTGTTTTTAGTACAGCGACTACGTGATTACCTCGGTGTGAATGCAGTTTCCCCAGAGAAAGGGGAGGTTATAGAGTTGGATATATAAAAACACACCAGTGTTGGTGTGTTTTTAGTGCACGTTGTTTGTATGGGGTTATTTGGCTTGTTCTACAATTCTGTTGAATGACTCAGGATTCTCTTGAGCAATCTGGGAGAGTACTTTACGGTCAAGTCCGATTTCTTTCTTATGAAGTGCGTCGATAAATCTACTGTATGAAAACCCAAGCACTCGTACTGCGGCGTTAATTCGTACAGTCCATAATCGTCTGAAGTCACCCTTCTTGTCTTTACGGTGTCCAAATGCATTATTTCCAGCATGTACAATAGCTTCATACGCCATTCTCTTTTTTGTAGAGCGACCAAACCGATACCCTTTAGTTTGTTCCAGGGTGTTCTTTCTACTCTTTAATTTAGTTGTTCCTCGTTTAACTCGTGCCATGTTAGTTTATTTAGCTTTTTTATAAGTTATAAATCGATTTTTGTTTTTTGCGGAAAGTGAAAGTAGATTCATTTTTTGTTTATTGAGACGTGTCCGAGAAGATTCTTTAGCATTAAAATGGTTTTGACCAGGAGTACGTGCAAGTATTTTCCCGTTTTTGGTCACCTTTAATCGTTTTGAATATGATTTATTTGTCTTCATGTTTATATGTTTTCTTGTGGCGTCTCTTGTACATGTTCTGGGACTTTACTCTCAGAACTCTTTTCTACTTTTTTCCCTCTCTCAAGCACTACGGTAAGTCCTTTGGGGCTTTTCTTTATTTCATCAGCTACCTTATATTCTTCTGTGATGAGGTTAAGAAATCGCTCAAGTCGTTCTTTAAGGAAACTGAACTCCATGTATTTATACCGTCCCCATAAAAAGAGGTCAATCTTAACACGGTGTCCATCTTTAAGCCACCCTGACACCCTCCGCGCCTTCATATTGAGGTCATTCTCTCCAGTTCCAATCTTTACCTGTGCAGATTTAGTCTCGGTAACGTGAGATTTAGCCTTTGCTTCCTTCTGCTTCTTTTTAAGCTCGTACTGGAATTTACCATAGTCCATTATTTTTGCAACTGGTGGAGTGGCATTGGGAGAAATCTCTATAAGGTCGAGAGTAACTGCTTCGGCTTGTTTTATAGCATCTTCGCGCGATAAAACACCTAAAGTGGCGCCGTCGGCGCCTATTACCCTGAGCTCTTTAGCCCTAATATTCTGGTTAATGCGTATATTTTGATTCAAACTCCTATCAGTTACAGGCCACAGTATACCACATATTAGCCCTGTGTTTCAAGCTCATCCCTGTAATCTACCTCAAATATCTTCCACATAGAAAGGAAGAACCCGGCGATTATTGGCCCTATTATAAAGCCGGTTATTCCAAACAAAGTAAGCCCTCCAAGGGTAGAAATTAGGATAATGGCGTCAGGAATCTTAACATCACGCCCCACAAGAATTGGTCGTAGGATATTGTCTATCAAACTTATAATGACAACTCCACCAACGAGTATAAGTATCCCTTGCCAAAGAGCTCCACTAAGCACAAGTAGAATACCAGCGGGTAACCATATAATTGCTGGACCGATAGCGGGTATTACCGAAAGAAGGGTCATGATAGTTGCCCACAGAAGCACCCCATTAATACCTGCTATCCAAAACAGCACACCACCGACTGTTCCTTGTAGCACAGCAATTACGAGAGTTCCTTTAAAGATTGAACGCGTGATAAGAGTAAAGTTTATGAAGAGTCCCTCTTCTCGTTCATCTCCAAGTGGAAGTATATGGAAAAGGGTCTTTCCAATTTTTGGGCCGTCACGTAATAAAAAGAAAAGAACATACATCATCAAGAGAAATCCAATCACAACAGAGAATGTTGCTTGACCAAACACAATAGCTTGTCGTGCAAGCCACCCACTTATTGCTTGTGCAAGAGTGGTTAGTTTTTCCTGCACTGTTTCTTTTTTGATTCCGTATGTTTCGAGGTACTCAAATGCCCCATTTGTATGGTTAGTGAAGTTTATGTGAGATAACTCGATTGATTCGCTTGAGAAACGAGAGTACACATCTAGCGACTCCTGGACCACAAGTCCACCCACAACCCAGAGTGGCACGAACAAAATGATAACAATAGTGAGAAGAGTGAGTACCGAAGAAGCGGTTTTATTCTTAATGATAGCTAACCATTTATTTTGTACAGGGTTGAATACTATAGCAAGAACAACAGCCCAAAAGATTGGCATAATAAAATCTTGAATGAGCCAAATAAAAGCCACTGTTCCGAACGCAAGAAGTCCGAAGAAGAGTATGTTTTGGATAGTGAGAAATCGCGCGAGGTGTGAGTGTTCCATTAGAGATTATTGTAGCACGAAGACTCAAGATGAGGCTAAGAAGCTTGTAAGTATATATGAATGTCAAGCTAACTTGACATTGATGTGTGAGCGATTATAATGATTGTATGACGGAACCAATCGCGAACCGCGTACATGAACAAAGGAGTGTCCGTGGTGTAACACAACAGCAAGTTGCCGACGCAGTCGGTGTTTCGAGGCAAACTGTTGTTGCGATAGAGAAAGGTAATTACATGCCTTCTGTTGGTTTAGCATTAAAATTAGCAGATTACTTTAACACTAACGTTGAAACGTTATTCTACTATGAAAGCAACTGAAATTATTCTTGCGCTCGTACTTATCGTACTTGCTGTTGTACTGTTTAATCCATTTAACTTTTTTATGAGTAGTATGTTTGTGATGACACTCATTGGACTGCTTATTTCAGCAGCTGCGCTTTTTGGCGGAGTTATATGGAGGGAGCATGCAGGTGATGAACGAGAGGTGATGCATCGTATGCATGCAGGACGCATCGCATTTGTTACTGGCACCACACTGCTAGTTATAGGTATTGCAGTACAGAGTCTTAATCATGTAGTTGATCTGTGGCTCGTAGTCACGCTCGTATCTATGGTAGTGGTTAAGATAGTGGGACGCATGTATGCAGATACAACGTTATAATCAGATAAATAATATATATACAATGATAAATAAAAATATAGCTATTGGGATAGTGGTGATTGTTGTTCTTGGGTTAGGTTACGTATATTTCTCTAAAGATTCTTCACACACAGAAGTTATGATGGATGACACAGAGGTCATGGAGGAAACAGTGATGGACGATGGAGAGACTATGATGGATGACAGTGACACCATGATGGATGACACAGAAAAGAGTACCCAATAAAAAATTTCACTTTTGAGTAGGTAATAAACAACCCAGGAATCCTGGTTTGTTTATTTTTATGGTGGGGAAAAGAAGTCTATCTATATTTTGTATAAAAGTAGACAATGTATAGAACATGGACGAATTACAACAACCAGACACACAACAGATTAACGATGTCCCTCAAGACATAGCAGGGCCAAATACATCAGTTATAATTAGCGCTATCGGAGTTACTATTCTTATTATAGCCACCTTAGTAGGGTGGTATTTTTATTCTATTAAGAGCGACTCATTACCAGTATCAGAAAGTGGGGAGGCACAAACAAGTCTTGGTTCTGAGCTTTTTGATACTATAGATAACCCAGTTGAGGACCAGATTCCAAGCGTACCAACAAGTGTTAACCCACTTGATGAAATTTACAAGAACCCTTTTGAATAAACATATTATGCACATACGTAAACAGTCTTTTATATACTCTATTATAATCATTGGGTTTCTGTTGATAGTTTCTGGATTTATCTTCGCCGTACCACTTCATGCTCAAGAAAGCACAATCATATTTCCAGTAGGGGAACTTGGAGACTGCGACAGTAAAGAGAATTGTCGTAGTTATTGTGATGAACCAGGACACATGAAAGAGTGTATTACGTTTGCAAAAGCTCATAACCTCATGACTCCAGATGAAGCTGAGGTAGCTGAAAAGTTTTCTGATACTCTTGAGAAACAGGGAGGGGGACCTGGAGGGTGTACTACTCCTTCTCGATGCGAGTCATACTGTGAAAATGTCACACACCTCAGAGAATGTCTTTCATTTGCAGAAGACAATGGACATCACGATAAATTTGTAGAAGAAGGAAAAAGAATTGCACAATTTCTCGATGACGGAGGGCAGATGCCTGGTGGATGTACATCAAAACAATCATGTAAATCATACTGTAGTGATTTTAATCATGCAGAAGAGTGTGTCTCGTTTGCAGAGCGCGCAGGACTAGAAACTCATGATGATGAGCATGAACAAGGACCAAATCTAGAGCAGGTTCGAACAATGATTGAGTTAACAAAACGTGGTGAAACTCCTGGTGGATGTACATCAAAACAATCATGTGAATCATATTGTAGTGACAGCGCACATTCAGAGGAGTGTATCTCGTTTGGTGAGAAGGTTGGGTTCATCTCTCATGAAAAGGCTGAAATGGCACGAAAAACTGGTGGTAAGGGTCCTGGTTCGTGTACATCACGTGAAGAATGTAACACGTTCTGTAATAATCCAAGTAACCGAGAACAATGTTTTGCATTTGCCGAGGAGCACGGACTTATTAATGAAGACGAACGGCATAATTTAGAAGAAGGTGCGAATCGACTAAAAGAGGTTCTTGTTGAGGCACCAGATGAAGCTCGTGAATGTCTTAAACATAACCTAGGCAAAAATATAATTACTGATATCCAAAATGGCTCTATTTCTCCTGGACCTGAGTTCGCTCGAAAAGTAGAAGCATGTATCCATAAAGGATTTGAAGAAGAAGGGAAGAGAGAATTTGGAGACATGATGAACGGTATGCCACCTGAGGTCCGCGCTTGTATTGAAGAAAAAGTAGGGGGAGATATTAAAACTGCATTCACAAAAGGGGGCGGTAGTGATTTGGAACACGTAGTTAAAGGTTGCTTTGAATCATTTAGACCAGAAGGTGATGTTTTCAAAGGAGGCTTCGATGACAATTTTGATACTTCTGTATTTCATCAAGAAGAAGGTCCAAGAGTCTTTCATAATGACAGAAGCGGTTCTAATCAAGGACAAATCTTTGATAGTTCAAGCAGGGGAGAATTCGGGACTGCAGGTTTTGGTAATTTCCCTCCTGAAATGGAAAAGTGTGCATTAGATAAGTTTGGTGGGAATTTTAAAGAAAGACTTGCTTCAGGTGAATTAAATCCAGAAGACTTTAAGAGGAGTACGGAAGGATGTGTTCGCGGCCAGTTCCAAGGAAGAACCCAAGATGGTGTTCAGCATGAATTCAATAATGACTTTGGTGACAGAGATGCTGCCGGGAACTTTAATAGAGAAGTACCGATCGGAGACTTTATAGACGATTTCCAAAAAGACTTTAACAGTGATGATTTTAATCAAGACTCCAGCAGGCATCCAATAGATGAATTCAAACCGTTTCCACCTCCGACAGATGGGTTCCGTGACGAATTTAATGAACCACATTTTGAACCGTTTAATGAAGATACAAGAGATTCCCAAACATTTGACGGGTCTACACAATTTGAAGAGTTTAAAGAAGAATTTAACATAAATGATACCAGCTCTTTTGATGAAGCTGGAGTACCTTTACCTCCACCACCGCAACAAGAAGAAGGTTCAACAGTTCAATAGACTAAACAAAAACCGCCGGAGAGGCGGTCTTGTTTTATCTGTGGAGTTCATCGGGACCACTCTAAAAACTTTAGTTTCTAATTTGGTACAGAGTGGTTCGTGCTTGTATATAATTACTAGTAAGGATACGGTATAGTAACTACATTAGTGAAAAATACATATGTTTATAATATATATATTAATAATAGGTTCTATAGTTGGGTATGTGGGAAGTCTAAAAAAAGTTCGATACTCTTTCTGGGTATACCTTTTATCAGCTTTTCTTGGGTCGTTTTTGGGAGGAATGCTCTCTTTTGGTGATTCTCCGTTGTTTCTAAAATATTTGTTTGTGAACGTATGGGTAGTTACATCACTATTTTCTGTATTGTTTACACTTGCGGTTCTTTTTCTTGATCGAAGAGAAGGTAAAAAGATGATAGGGGTCGCGGTAGTCACTCTTCTGGTCTTATTTAGCCTTTTCTATAGTGATAGTGCACCAAGTAATTATGGTGGACTCTTTCAGGAAGAATTAACACGCGCAGGAGTGGAGCGTGTTGGTCAACCTATTGAGGGATTTAACGCTTTCATTCTACTTGAAGCATTCTCTGGTTTTATTGAAGAAGATTTTGACGGTGTCGTATCTCTTGAAGGGAGGTATTCTTACAATGGCTCTGAACTTGTATACACTCGTACTGGTGGAAATCCAGTTACATCAGCTGAAGAAACTATATCAAGTGAAGGGTATGGTATTTTGCTTGATAGATTGTCAGGAAGATTTAATGTGAATGTTAATACAGAAGGAGGTGTAGCTTTAATTTTAGAAAAACTTCGAGAAGGAGATCCTGTAAGGAATTCATATATACACGATGATTTTTCTATATGGTATCCAGAAGGGTGGTACGCATATGAAAATAATCACTCTATTTTCTTTTCCCGCGATGAAGATTTAGATATACCTGCAAACACTGACGGATTTGCACTGAGTCCATGGTTTCAAGTTACTGTAGAAAGCATTGGTATTGAAGAATTGTTTAAACAGAACTTATGGAATGATGGGAGTGAATTTTTAATCTCAAAAGATAATGTGCGCATTGGCGCAGATGAAGCAATCCGAGTCGTAACCAAAGCCGCAGGCGCTGGTGGTGATGTTCTACACTATGTATTTGAGGCAATCGACGGTCGCGTCTTTACACTCTCGCACTACCCATATGAGCGAGGAAGTAGTGACACCGACGACTTCGAGCGTGCTGTTCAGAGCTTTATAATCAACTATGTCGTTGATGGTAATACGAACGGGAATGGAACGACCGGTATTCTTCCTTTTGAATCAGGCGCGATGGGGAAAGTTTTGATTGGTCCCACATGTCCTGTGCAAAGGACTCCGCTAGACCCAAACTGTGCCGACAAAGGCTACGCAACAACTGTTCAAGTGCGATACCCAGACCCGACAAGAAGTTCACTGTTCTCAAGCGTAGAGACAGATAAAGAGGGCAATTATAAAGTCATGCTTCCTCCTGGTGAGTACCGCCTCCAGGCTCTCGGAGGTAATCCATTCCCATTCTGTAACGGGAAAGACATTACCATAGAGCCAGACACTATGATAGAAATCGCTCTGTCGTGTGATACTGGTATTAGATAAATAAATATAAAACTATGAAAAACAAATACATCATTCTCATATTAGTACTCGCGCTCGCAGTAGGCGTGTACGTATTTACCAATCAGGATTCTTCCACAGCAACTTCAGCAGATGATGCGCCAGCTGGCAGTATACACAATCTCCCTGTTCCCGATGCCGTTTCTGCCGTGCGCACAAAAGTAGCAAATGATCTTGGTATACGAGAAGGAATCGTGATTGTCATGACCGCGTATGAGAAAACATGGACCAACGGCTGTCTTGATTTGGCCGAGGAGGGCGAGATGTGTACCGAAGCACTCGTTCGAGGCTATGAGGTAAGCGTACAGGCAGAGGGAAAAGAATTTACCTACCACACTAACGGTGACGGATCGGTTTTGAGGGAGAGGGAGTAAATAGACAGAGTACTATGGCTATTTGTTTTTGAGTTGGTTTGATGGGTGGGGGAAAGAAAAAACTCCCAAGAAGGGAGCATTTTCGTTTGCTGTGGAGATGGCGGGAATCGAACCCGCGTTCAATGAAGGGCTTATGAATGAATCTACAAAGGTGTAGTTTATTTTTTTCTGCCGAGGCAGATTTGAATCTTATATGTATAAAACAAACAAAATCATATAAGGTCGAGTTTCTTAGTTTCGGTTGTAAGTCAAAACAGTCTTACTTCCTAGAACGATGTTTATGACATCACGCAAACTGTATCGAACGTCTAGTTTGTTGATGGTCGCTTAGGCCTGAGCGTAAGCGAACTGGAAGTCTTTCATCTGAAAAGGTGAAAGCATTCCAAGTGCAGATTTTTTTGCATCTACGTTGCTCCAGCTTTTTAAGAAGTTCTGGTCTTCTACCTTGCACATACATATGCTAACGACACTGTCGAAGCCGATCATCCCCCGTCTTCAATCTCACCCAAATTTAATCGGGAGTCAGATTGAAGACGGGGAAGGACCCACTTGTATTTTTATATACCAGTACCGAAAAGTGGGGCGGAGGACATGTACGTTTTAGTACATGCTCCGCCTCGTGGTTGAGGAAATCAGGTTTACCAGACCTTGATTACCTCGGTGAGGTCTCTGGGTTCATCACCCGCGCCAAGGGTTTCATCTTCCCTTGGAAGGTAGTCCCTCGGGCGCACTGGTGTCCTTTGGACACAGCCACGTCCGATGTGGTCACCTTCCTCAAGGTCACACGCGTGGACTGGTTTCCGTGGAACCTTTGGGATATCGAATCCCTTTTTGCGGCCATGGAATCCAGGGTTTCTTTTCGTCATAACATATCCCCCTTTGAGATATTTGATTTTGCGGCGGAATTGCCACTTTTCGATACTTGTATTATTTGGTTTTTAACGTGCTTGCTTCATTTGTCGCTCGATATCCTTTTTGGTATCACGCTCTTTGATAGTCTGACGTTTGTCAGCCTTTTTCTTACCACGAGCGATTGCGATTTGAAGCTTTAGATTTCGTCCTTTATTATACACTGAAATAGGCACTATTGTCAACCCTTTCTGGGACTCAGCACTAGCGAGTTCACTGATTTCCTTTTTATTAAGTAGAAGTCTTCGTGTCCGCTCAGGGTCGTAGTCTTTCGGGTTATTTGCAGGTTGGTACAATGGAATAGTTGCTCCTACTAGAAACGCCTCATCTCCACGGACAACCACATGAGAGCCTTCAAGAGACCCTTGTTTTTTACGGATTGATTTCACCTCAGAACCTAATAGCTCAAGACCTGCCTCAAAGCTTTCGAGGAGTTCAAAGTTAAACGTCGCTTTTTTATTGTGTATTAGAGTCATTTTTTATAAAAAATTACGAAAATAAAGATTGAATCTCTTTATTGCGTATAACGTTATCATATCCCATTTCGTATGTTCTTTTAAGGCGTGTTTTTTTGTTGTTAAACATACTCGCATAAAGTCCATGTCTAGGTTTTATATATATTATGTTTTTATCTTTTAACAGTATTTTATTTTTAACATCGTTATAGAGGTAATTTTTTAGAATACTTCCCATGTGACCGGGTGTGAGGAGTGCATATATTCTTAGGAATATAAACTCAGTCTTTGATTTAATAATTGAAGAGTTGTCTATCATTATCATAACGTCGGCACCTTCTTCTTTTGCTTTTTTTACACTGCTGTTAATGTTGGAACCCATAAAGCCGTCTATGTATCTGTTGCCGTTTATTATTACTGAGTCTCTAGAAATCAAAGGCATTGTTTTAGAAGCTCTTAATACTTCAAAGATGTCACTGTATCTGTCGTTGCTGTAGTGTTCGACTAAACCATTTTCTAAATTTCTAATCCCTATAAAATATTTTGTAGACGCATTCCCTAGTAGCTCAACTTTTAATCGAGCTTCTTTTTTAAAGATAATGTCAACAAGATAATCAATGTCAATAATATTCCATATTCGCCACACGGAGACTAGTTTTTTTGTAGACAATAGATTAAGCCATACGTTTTTTATTTCATCGAATTGTTTTGCTGCGAAGTAAGCAACTGTACCTGCGCTACCTGAGCTCCCTATTACCAAGTGTGGCTCAGTGAGTTTATATTTCTCAACAAGTGCCATAAGGGCTCCTGCACTGTATGCACATCGCATTCCTCCTCCTGAGCATATAATGGCTATTTTTTTACCGGATTCAATTCTCATGTTTGTGAACTATATCACAGCAATGCTTTGGTTTAAGCCCTTTTCATGTATAATAACTCAACATTATGGACACACTCAACGAGAAGAAAAACAAGAATACTAAGAAGAAAAAGGGTTCCAGAAGAGTCTCTTTTAAGCGTGTTTTAGGCAATAAGTTCAAGAATAAGAAAACCCAATTATCAGGTGGTCCTAAGATACCAGAAAAACAGCAGTTTTGGGCTAATCTTTTAACCACGGTTCTTGTTTTCTTTCTTCTTGTGTCCGCATACTCATTTATTGTCGGTAGTCACACTAAACCAGAAGAAATTCCTATCTCGCAACTCGCACAAGATATTGAAGCAGGACTTGTTTCAAAAATCTCAGTGAGTGGGGAGACACTGGAAATCACATATATAACTGAAGATGTGGTTGCTGAGGAAGTTACCGAAGGGGAAGTCATAGAAACACCAACTGAAGAGCAAGGTGGGGAAGTAGTTTCTGAGGAAATTACAACTGAAGCAGTAGTAAAGAAATCTAAAAAAGAAGCAGGTACAGCTCTTACAGAAACGCTCGTCAATTACGGAGTAACGCGGGAGAAATTAAACACGGTAAGTATAGAAGTAAAAAATCCAAGCGGATTCCGATTTTGGTTCTTTACACTTGCACCGTTTATGATTCCGATTTTCCTTATTGTCTTTTTCATCTGGTTCCTTTCTCGTCAAGTTAAGGGTGCTGGTATGCAAGCGTTTTCATTTGGACAATCTAAAGCACGTATTATTGACCCGAATGACCAAAGTCAGAAGATAACCTTTAAAGATGTTGCTGGTGCAAAGGAAGCAAAAGAAGAGCTTCTCGAAATTGTCGATTTTCTCAAAAACCCGAAGAAGTTTTTAAGCATCGGAGCACAGATTCCAAAAGGAATTATGTTGATGGGTGCACCAGGTACCGGAAAGACACTTCTCGCTCGTGCAGTAGCGGGTGAAGCAGGAGTACCGTTTTTCTCAATATCAGGTTCAGAGTTTGTTGAGATGTTTGTAGGAGTTGGAGCAAGTCGTGTTCGTGACTTGTTTAACCTCGCAAAGAAGTCGGCACCTTCGATTATCTTTGTTGATGAAATTGATGCAGTTGGGCGGGTGCGGGGTACGGGAGTAGGTGGCGGAAACGATGAACGGGAACAAACACTTAACCAGATTCTTGTTGAAATGGATGGGTTTGAGCAAACAGAAAAAGTAATTGTCATGGCGGCAACAAATAGGCCAGACGTTCTCGACCCAGCACTTCTTCGCCCTGGACGATTTGACCGCAGGGTTACTATTGACCTACCTGACAGAAAGGACCGAGAGGAAATCCTTAAGATTCATGCGCGTAAAAAACCACTTCATGATGATGTTGATTTAACAGTGATTGCAGAGCGAACCCCTGGGTTCTCCGGAGCAGATCTCTACTCGCTTATGAACGAAGGAGCAATCCTTGCTGCACGAGAGGACCGAAAGTCAGTAACGCAGTACGACCTTATTCGTGCAATTGAAAAGGTGATGCTCGGACCTGAGCGGAAGAGTCATTTACTTAATAAAAAAGAAAAAGAAGTTACCGCATATCACGAAGCAGGACATGCACTTGTTTCAAGTTTACTTCCATACGCAGACCCTGTGCATAAAATATCTATTATTTCTCGAGGACGTGCTGCTGGATATACATTAAGTCTTCCATTTGAAGACAGAAAAATGCAGTCAAAGAAAGAGTTTCTTGATGATATTGCAATGGCACTCGGTGGTTACATCGCAGAGAAGATGGTGTTTGAAGACATAACCACTGGTGCATCAAATGACCTTCAGGTATTAACTGCACTCGCACGAAACATGGTTACAAAATATGGAATGTCAGATAAGATGGGCCCCGTTGCACTTGAAGGTTCTGAAGGAAGAGCACTCTTTGGTTCTGGCATTAATGGAAAAGAGTACTCAGAAAAAATTTCATCAGAAATTGATGCTGAAGTTCACCGCATTATTAATGAAGCGTACCAAAAGGCAGAAAAAATTCTTACCGACTACCGACACGTACTTGATGCAATAGCTAATAAATTAGTCGAAGTTGAGACAATTGAACGGGAAGAATTTGAACAGATACTTACAACTCACGGAATAACTATAAAAAAGAAAGAGGATATAGAACATAGTCCGTTGGTTTAAATGTCTTTATAAAAAATACGACACCTCATTTAAAAACAGGCGTCGTTTTTTTTGATTTCATTGTGCTCTATCCAAAAGTCCAATTCATTCTAAAGCTGCTGTATCACAATGAAGTTTTTGTTACAAAAAATCCAGCGCACGTGCGTCGTCGGGTGCGTAAAATACAGGGAAACTATTTTCCTTGTATAAATAGATTTATTCTATTAATAAAGAGTCCTGCATTTCCCCAAAGAAAAGGAAGCCAAAATGGTATTCCAAGTATATGCGGTTGAGAATAATTCCAAGCACCTCCCATATTAATTACAATAATTTCCATAACTGGGCCAAGAACAAAACTAAGTCCATATATGAATAATATGTGTTTACCTCCCGTATATACCATCATCGTTCCAAATATAAACAGTAGTGGTATTAAGTAGTTTGGTTCTTCCCATAAGAATGCGGTAGCAAGTACAGAGGCTAGTCCAAGAGTTACGTCAATAATAGTTTTTTTAATATTACGCATATAAATTTGTATTATAACTTTGTCCACCCTCCAAGACTCGAATCTTACAGATTCTGTTCAGGTTGTATGATATCTTTCATACTTCAAGATATCGACAACCTCTTGCGACCTAATTTTTAAGGAGTAAAACGACTATAAAAATGGAAGTGCTAAAGTAAGCCGAAGCTCCACGTATTCGTTTCTCACCTGGGACCGCCAAGAAATATTACATATAATTCCACCGCTCGGATAAGCTGCAAATGTGTGTCCGCTCGCCAGGACTCGAACCTGGGACCGCCAAGATATAAGCTTGGTGCTCTAACCAACTGAGCTACGAGCGGACACATATTTTCAACCATCCCTCACTCGAAATTAAAAGCTTGGTGCTCTAACCAACTGAGCTAAGGGTGGGGATGTAGAAAACTATACCCCAATTGCACTCCTTATTCAAAGTGAAGTGACTCACTCTTTGCTTTTATTGTTCTGGCGAGCTCTGGTGACATCTTAAGTGTGGGGTCCTCTTTAATTAACTTTTCTGCTTCGTTTCGTGCCGCTTCAACCATCTTCACGTTCTTTATTGCTTCCATACCTAAATCAGTGAGTCCCCATTGTTTCTTTCCGTACAATTCACCAGAGCCACGCAGTGTTAAGTCAAACTCAGCAAGTTCAAATCCATTTTTTGCGGTCTTGATTGCTTTGAGCCGGTCTACTGTCGGTTTGCTTTTACTGTCTGAGAATATAAAACAGTATGCTTGATGATTACTTCGTATGACGCGTCCGCGTAATTGGTGAAGTTGCGCAAGTCCAAATCGCTCTGCTCCCTCGATAATAATCATCGTCGCGTTTGGAACGTTTACACCAACTTCAACAACAGACGTTGCAACTAAAATATCAATAGCACCTTCTGCGAACTGTCCCATAATCTCAATTTTTTCGGCAGGTTTGAGTTTACTGTGTAGAATTCCAATCTCATACTCCGGAAACACTTCTTTCTTAAGTCGTTTTGCTTCAGCAACAACTGACGTTGCATTAAGTGCAAGCGCTTTCTTAGGGTCAGGCTCATCTATTCGTGGGCAGATAACGTACGCTTGTCGTCCATCCTTTAATTCACTTCGGACGTGCTCATACGTTTTCTTTCGTTCAGTAGGAAGAACTATTTCAGTTATAATTGGTTTTCGTCCATGGGGCATTTGGTCAAGAACTGTTAAGTCTAAGTCACCATAAATAGTGAGAGCTAGTGTTCGTGGTATTGGAGTTGCTGTCATTGAAAGTAGGTGTGGTACAAACTCATCTTTTCGAGCAAGTTTTTGACGCTGTATTGTACCAAACCTATGTTGTTCGTCGATAATAACGTACGCAAGATTCTGAAACTCTACCGTCTTTTGGATAAGTGAATGAGTACCGATAACAATTGAAATTTCTCCGCCTTTTACCCACTTGAGAAGTTGGGGTCGCGAGATAGACGTCGCCTCTGTCTTGTCTGTTTTGGAAGGGAATTTTTTACACCCACTTGATGTGATGAGTGCAATGTTGATAGGGAGATGGGCAAACATCTCGATAAATGATTCAAAGTGTTGTTGAGCAAGGATTTCAGTTGGTACCATGTACGCAGTTTGAAGTGCTCCGTAATCTTGGTTTGGAGGGCGTGATGTGGTGACAGAATAGATAGTACTTGCTGCAACTGCTGTTTTCCCTGAGCCAACGTCCCCTTCAAGGAGCCGTGACATTGGGTGGTCCTTTTTAAAATCGGACACAATATCGTTGATAGCCTTTTTTTGAGCATCAGTTGCCTCAAATGGAAAACGTTTCATGAACTCTTCTATCTTTTCTTTATTAACTGTTACGGTAAGAGAATGTTTGTGGTTATTTTCATTTCGTTCTTGCTGCTTAATGAGCTGTATATAAAATACCTCATTAAATGCGAACCGTTTTCGCGCAGATATGTTGTCACGTTCATTCTTAGGAGTGTGAATCCATATGAGAGCACTCTTAAGTGTTGGTAGACTGTATTTGGCGAGTATTTCTTCAGGTACGGGGTCAACAAGAGTATCAAGCAACCCACTTCCAAATATTTTTAGTGCCGCATGAAAAAACCACTTTGATGTAATACCTTTGCTTTCGGGATAGAAGGGGTATAAAAGATTTTCTGTAACATCTCCTCGTGTGAAAAGTGACTCATGAATGTCTCCCGGTATCACATCAACCCGTTCAATTTCAGGGTTTGCAAGGAAAAGACTTTTACTATCGCCACTAACTTTTCCAGCAAGTTTAACAAGGGAACCAGCCCCAAACATCTTTGCAATGTACGGTTGGTGAAACCAAATTACCTTAATAGAGCCCGTGTCATCAGCGAATTGCCCTTCTGAAATTGGAACACGCGATTTAAACGACTTTTTAGTTTTTAGACCTGTAAGTTTTCCGTATAAAATTGCTGAGTCGTCTTTTTCAAGACTTGAGACATGCTTAATATCAGATATGTTTTCATAGCGCGAAGGGAAGTGATAGAGGAGGTCTTCAATAGTCTCAATACGCAAACGTTTGAGCGCTTTTTTCTGTGCTTCTAGTAGTCTAAAATGCGTTCCAACTAAGTCAGTTAACTGCATCACCCTATTATAGCATCAGGCGCTTACTTCAGCTGTTTGCTTACTTGATAGCATCAGTGCCACTGCCATAAGGAGAATTGGTATGTCTCGGAAGAGTACATCCATCTGTGAGAAGTTAAAAGCTACGATTCCAAACAGCATTAGTGCTCCGACAGCACTTGGAATAAAGATATGTTTACCAGAAAGAATCCATAGTCCAATGATTACTTCAATGATTCCAAAAATGTGAAGGAGAATGATTGCATCAGGGAATATGTTTGTAACAAAGAGTGGAAAATATCCAACCCATGCATACGGATTAGCGAGTGCAGAGATAGGGGGGTACAAGAATGCAAATCCTACACCGATTCTGAGCAACCAATCAATCTTTTTATCAATATTCATAACGACAGTAATTATTTAACAATAATAGTTCCTCGTTTTGATGCACGTACATGATTGTGGTATCGCCATTCTCCAACACTATCAAATGTAAATTCCCATGATTCTCCGTTTACGCTTGCTCTACACTGGTCAAACGAACTTCCGAGACAGTCTTCGCTCGACTTTGTTGGGTAGAGTGAGTGAGTTGGGTGAATGTCAGAACCCACCCACATCCTATTTGGACTTTCATTCACAAATCGGACAATATCACCTCGAAGAATAGTTACTGTCTCAGGTGAGAATCCTTCGTCAGTGAACGTTACAATTGTTACTGATACAATCGTTACTGGTGAAGTTTGTTCTTGCGGTAATGATAGAGGCTCATCCCCTAATGATGCAGTATCTTCATTTGATTCAAAAACTACCATTTCATCTACTCCTTCACTTCCTGGTGCAGGTACTTGGTTTGTAACCTGTCCCAATTCATCGGGCATTGGAGCCTCCGCTCGATTAGTAAAGATGAAGAATGCTCCAATAACAACAATAATAATACCTACAATTATGATGAGTGTGTGTTTATTCATATGCGATTAGTATACCAAAAATAATATAAACAATAATGCGGTGACATAGTAACCTTTGCGCGAACCTTTTTTGAACAACAATCGCGGAGCGATTGATCATTCGCACGCGCCGAGCGCGTGGTAGCTTGAAACTCTGTCGTACGCGCGAAGCTCGTGGTAATGTCAACTAATCCGCGC
>JABMNX010000051.1 GCA_013204405.1 Candidatus Kaiserbacteria bacterium
ACTGGAAAATCGCAAACCCGGAGATAGTGGAATGTTCGGTAGTTTCTTTACTGATATGTAAAGTTTTATAACAACACTCTTAAGAGATTGTTAGGAAACGCTGATAATCCAATACATAATAGTATAATAGTTTCTCAAAAATGAAGGAATTATGAACCTTACACAACCAAAAATTAAAACTCTCACCGAAGAAGAGTGGAAGGAACTTTCCGCTCTTAAAAACGCAATTAATGACTCACCGGCAACAGTTATTCCAGAAAAAATGGAAAAATTTAGTGAACTACTTGTAAGGTCTCTTCAGGAACGAGGAGGATAATAAATATAATATCTCCAAATTATTAAAATGTCTAGTATAGAGCAGCATATCGAAAAAGATAAAAAAATCATAGAGGACCCGACGATTTCTCCTCAAATGCGCCGTCATACTGAAGAAGAACTGAACGCTCTGGAAAAATATCAACAGAGACATCCGGACAATTCTTATGACCCAACTCCATTAGAACTTTATTGTGACTCACATCCTGATTCTCTGGAATGTAGAGTTTATGATGATTGAGTGACAGTTTAGGAACTGGCACAAGAGGGGTTCTCATAGTAATGGGGACCTATTATAATGTGTAAGTAAGCAAATTGAATTAAATGTTTTCTTCCCTGAAATTTAAAATTAATCTCAAAAAAGCAGAAAAAGTTCTTGAAAACTCATTAGAAAAAATCAAACAAGAAATTCTTTTGCGCACATATTGGATTGGTTCTGCTTTTGAGTTTCTAGCAACTCGTGGGGGACCAGATGATACTGGTAAATGGGGGGAATTATTTCTTCTTGATATGATTACTGCTTTAACATATTTTGATATTGAGTGGGGTGGTGATAACAATAAGCGTGAAGATGGTGTTTATGATTTGTGGTTTATTCTTGGAGGTAAAAAAATTCGTATTGAGGTAAAAACTTCTCGTTTTGGCAAGACTGAAAGTTGGCAGCATGAAAATATTATTCGTCTTGGTGATCCTTGTGACAAACTTGTGTTTATTGACTTCGACTACTATAATGCTTGGGTCACTATTCTAGATTGTAAAGTTGCTCCTCCAACTACTCTCCATGAAATGTATTTTGATTGCCAGCATCCTGCTTTTGGCATTACTCCATGTCTTCGTGATAATAAAACCAGTAAAACCCGTAAGGATAAGTACAAGTGGGATTTTAAACGTCTGCATATTGAGCGCGGAGTTGCTGCTGGATTAACATACTGTCATAATGTAGAGAAACCAGACTTTGAATCCTTTTCCGAATTTTTAATCGAAAAACTCACTCGATGAATAATATCTACCGTTTCTTTCTTCCTATCTACCAACAATATGGCATGACTGCCATTTGTGATGGATTGTATCTACACAAAGGCACAATCAAGAGGTGGATAGAGAAGAAAGAAGTACCACCACAGTATTATTTTGATCTGTGTCGTGTTGCTAGTATTGCTGTAGATTATTCACAGTTTTCAGAGAAAGAAAAAGATCAATTTTTTACACATAAAGATACGGCACAATATTGCTATAACAAAGCAATTGAAGTGCTCACTACTCTAAATGTAAATATTTCAGAGTTCACTTTTATTGAACCATCAGCGGGTGATGGAAGTTTTTATGCTTTAATGCCAGAAGATAGTCGTATTGGTGTGGATATAGAACCTAAACGTGAAGGTATAATTCAATCAGATTTTCTCAACTGGAAACCACCTACAAAAAATAATATTTGTATAGGCAATCCTCCATTTGGATTAAGAGGTCATCTCGCTCTTAAGTTTACCAATCACGCAGCAGAGTTTTGTGACTTTGTATGCTTCGTTTTGCCACAATTATTTGATAGTAATGGAAAAGGAAGTTGTAAAAGTAGAGTAAAGGGTTTAAATCTGATTCACAGTGAAGTTGTTGATTCGTCATTTTATTATCCCGATGGAAAAACTGTAAGTGTTAATGTAGTTTTTCAGATATGGGCAAAGAATTATAAAATAGAAGAAAAAAGAGTAAACTTGTCGGGTATTGTTAAAATATATTCACTTTCTGATGGTGGTTCTTCAGGAAGCACAAGAAATAAAAAACATCTTTATACCTGCGATTACTATTTGCCATCCACTTGTTTTGGTTCTGATTCTATTCACATTTATGATAATTTTGAAAAACTTCCACATCGCCGTGGATATGGAATTGTTGCTCTAAATTATAAAAAAGAAGTTGATAATATTATTAGAAATATTGATTGGTCTGTGGTTTCTTTTTGTTCAACAAATGGTGCGTATAACTTGAGATTTGATATTATTGAAAAAACAATCTGGCAATACCTTCCCCTACCACTCCAACAACTGGCACAAGATCCGTTCAATCCTTTAACTACTGCCTTATACTAACATATATAACTCAATCAATTTGATTAAATATTATCCC
>JABMNX010000052.1 GCA_013204405.1 Candidatus Kaiserbacteria bacterium
AAATGTACTCACGTAACGTGTGAGTCTTTCCACTTCCCGCAGGGCCTGTGAGGTATACATTTCGTCCTGCTTTTAGTATGTCGAGTGCCTGACCTTGTTTCATTGAATAATCTTAACATAAGGTATATTCAAATTTATTTAATCCTATTCTAATCTGCTATACTATCGCTTGTTTGCACTCAAAGCTGCCGGACTTGGGCTCGAACCTAGATTACAGGTACCAGAAACCCCTATCGCCTGTTTGTGCTCAAAGCTGCCGGACTTGGACTCGAACCAAGATTAATGGTACCAGAAACCATCGTCCTACCATTAGACGATCCGGCAGCTTTATTCACAAACAACGGCAATTTCCTCGTTTCACTCAGAACCGGATGAAAAGGAAAGCAGTTTCCTTTTCATTCCCACCATACGACGATCCGGCAATATTTCCTAAAATAAAACGCGCTCCATAAGCGCGTTTTCACTGTACCATATTTTTTCTATTTCTTGAATTATCCAGGAAATTAAACAGCGCGACTTTGTTTAAAGCAGTCGAGACACAAAAGGTTACTTGTCTCCCTCGGTTTAAATGGTAATTCAGTAATAGCCTTACTACACCCGCTACACTTCCAGTCACCTTGGTGTTTTGGCTTATCACCACCTGTGTTTCCACCACTATTATCAGACGGGTTGCGTGCAGGTCCCCTGCTTTTAGAAAAACATGCCTTACACATTAATCCCACATCTCCTCGTGGTTCAAATGGTAACTCTGTAATAGCTGCTCCACACCCTCCACATTTCCAATTTCCTTGATGCATATTTGTTTAAAATTTAAAAATTATCTACCTATAATACTACATTTACATTATTTTGTACGACGTTTAATTGCTGCTTTGATAAACCCAGTAAACAGTGGGTGCGGATCAAGTGGACGCGCCTGAAACTCTGGGTGAAACTGTGTCCCAAGAAAAAATGGGTGTTTCTTTAGAGGAAGCTCGGCAATTTCCATAAGACGCTTGTCTGGAGAAACACCAGAGAAGATTAAATCCTTTGATGAAAGAATTTCAATATACTCAGGATTTACTTCATATCGATGCCGATGTCGTTCTCCGACTATTTCTTTCCCATATAATTTACGGGCTAAAGTACCCTTTTTAAGGTATGCGGGGAATGAGCCAAGTCTCATACTTGCTCCATACTCCTCTTTTTCAAGTTTCTTTTTCTGCTCAGGCATAAGCCCAATAACAGGGTTTAGTCCTTTAGCATCAATCTCTACAGTATTTGCGTCTTTAATTTTTAATACGTTACGCGCATACTCAATAACCATTAGCTGCATCCCGTAACAGAGTCCGAAATATGGAATCTTCTTTTCGCGCACATATTGAATTGCAGCAAGTTTCCCTGCGATTCCTGTTTCCCCAAAACCGCCAGGGACGATGACCCCTTGAAACTTTTTAAGGGTATCCAGTTTTCTTTTATCTTCAAAATCTTGTGAATTAAGCCAGTGTATCTCTGGCTCAACTCCCAACTTGTATGCAGAAAATTTAATCGCTTCAATAACAGAAAGGTACGAGTCTGAAAGCGTAAAATCTCCAGTACCAAAATATTTTCCAACAATTGCAATTCTAACGGTTTTCTTTTGTTTCTTAATCCGAGCAACAAAACTCTTCCACTGTGTGATTTTCATCTTTCCTGCCCTTTTATGTAAATCTAATTTTGAAAGCACAATGTCTCCTAAATGATCTCGCTCAAAATTGATTGGAACATCATAAATACTTTCAATATCAGGAGCTGATATTACGTCTTCACTTCTTACACTACATGAAACAGCTATCTTTTCTTTTCGTTTTTTATCAAGAGGCACTTCACTCCGCGCAATAATCACATCAGGCTGTACCCCATATGAATTAAGTTGGCGGATTGCGTTTTGCGTTGGTTTTGTCTTCATCTCACCAATCTTTCCGGGTATCGGAAGATATGTGACCATAATGAACATAACATTCCCAGGGTGTGCCATATGCATAACACGTGCCGCCTCAATAAACATTGCATTTTGGAAATCTCCTACCGTTCCACCAATTTCTATAACCGAAACTTCTGAACCATTTACGTCAGCAGCACGTTCAATACGACGTACAATCTCATCACGAATATGAGGGATAGCTTCAACGCACTTTCCGCCATACCCAAGATTTCGTTCTTTTTCAATAACGTACTGATACACCATACCACTCGTAATGTAATTTTCTTCTCCCAAGTCTTTACCAAGGAATCGCTCGTAGTTACCCATGTCCTGATCAGTCTCAAGGCCACTTTTAAGTACAAATGTCTCACCATGCTCTGTTGGGTTCATGGTCCCTGCATCAACATTGAGGTATGGGTCAACTTTTACTAAGTTTACATTAAGCCCTTTTGATTGAAGTATTTTGCCAATTGAGGATACGGCAATACCTTTCCCCACCCCAGACATGACTCCTCCAATAACAAATATGTATTTGTGGTCCTTCTTTCTCATTATATGTTCATTACACTTTCAGATACCTACGCACTGCAAGATAGCTTGATACTGACCCAAGGAGTATCCCAGTCCCCATAATGATAAGGAATATCTGTCCGAAGTTATCAAGGTAGTATTGGAAAATATTTATGTCATTAAAAAAACCTTCAGTGACAGGACCCAGCCAAAGAGTTAGAGGGTAGAATAGAATCAACGTAACAATACCTGCTACCACTCCATACAAAACTCCTTCAAACACAAATGGACCACGAACATATGAATTACCAGCACCTACAAGTTTCATAACGGAGATTTCATCTCGTGCTGTGTAAATTGCCAACCGAATTGTATTAAAGGTAATCATGATTGACGAAACTAAAAGGAATATAATAATTGCAATACCAAATTTCTCTGATGAATCAATAATACGTGTAAGTCTGTCAATCGCGACTTTATTTTGAAAAAAATTAACTTTCTCAATAATGGGTTCGTTCCCTGCTGAGACAGCTACGTCATTCTCAAGGAATGTTGCTATGCCTTCATACTGAGAAGTCTCCTTGGCGCGTATGCTCAGGCTCGCACCAAGTGGATTCTCATCAAGTTCATCAAGTGCCTGAAGTGTGAGTTGGTCATTTGCATGTCGTTCTCTGAAATCATCAAGCGCTTGCTCTCGTGAAATGTATTCAACAGAACTAACTTCAGCAAGAGCTTCTACTGACTTTTTAAGTGAAAGAATACTTCCTTCATCCGCAGTGGTTACAAAGTACACATTGATGTCTACTTTTTCACGAACTTGACTCAGTGTGTTATTAAGTACTGCTCCTATAAAAATAAGAGAACCGATGACAAAGAGTGTCACGGTCATTACTAAGATTGTAGAGAGGGAGACGAAACTGTTTCGGATAAATCCGACTGAACCATATTTAATAATTCGTTTTGTGTTCGTCCACCACATGCTCTGTATTATACCCTATTTGTGTATCACACTTATCTACAGGTCCTATGTTTATATCTACCAAAACACTCCTAAAGGGCGTACTTACCGGATTTGTCGTCCCGAATTATTTTCCCCCCATCCATTGTAATGACACGGTGTCCCAAAGAGTCAATAACCCCTTTATTGTGAGTAGTTAACAGAACAGTGGTCCCAAGGTCATTAATTTTTTTAAGAATCTGGACAATATCAAATGTACTCACTGGGTCAAGGTTTCCTGTAGGCTCATCTGCTATCACAACATCAGGCTGATTTACGATAGCCCGTGCTATTGCAACACGTTGCTGTTCTCCCCCAGAAAGTTCTCGCGGAAAGCTCCAGATCTTATCACCTAAATCAACCAAATCAAGCACATAGGGAACGTCAGTTGCTATTTCTTCCTCAGATCGTCCCGCAGCCTCCATTGCAAACGCAATATTTTCGTACGCAGTTTTGTTAGGGATAAGTCGAAAATCTTGAAACACCATACCAATACGCCGACGTAGTCGGTTAAGTTCGTCACGGCTTAAATTATGGATATTTGTTGACTCAAAAAAAATTGAGCCGTGCGTTGGGCTATCTTCTGCCAAAAGCATCTTGAGTAATGTTGTCTTACCTGCGCCAGAATGTCCTACAATCGACACAAA
>JABMNX010000053.1 GCA_013204405.1 Candidatus Kaiserbacteria bacterium
ATCTATATCTGCTAATGTTTCTATATTTCCACGAGGTCCATCAATATCATCTTTTGCATTCTTTAAGAATTTAAAGAAGTCAGGACTCTTATTACTTTCTACAGTAAATTCTCCATCCCCATAAAAAATACTCAATGTCTTTATTACATCATTGTGCTTTGACTCATTATAAGAAAGGAATACAGCAAAGTTGTATGAAATGAAACCAATACTATTTCCTTGGTGCTGGATTAAGCCCCTGTTAAATGCATTATTGAAGAGAACTTCTGCACTCCCAAGGATTGGGTCTCCTAGACGCTCAAGTTTTCCGGCAACAACTGCCTTGCGCATGAGGTACGTACTCACTAATGAACTATTAGGGTACGCTTCTAATAATTTTTTAATATCTTCATCAGCATTATTTATTTTTTCTTGTATCAACAACTTTATTTCTTCTGTAGACTTACCTCCGCTCTGACCAGCAGCAGCGTTTATGATAAGAGAGTCTGCATACCAATCTGCTATACGTAATTCTGAATACGCAAGTGGATAAAATGAAGAAGCGTACTCAAACAAATTCTTTAGTGAAGCTCGATTATCTCCAATGACGAGAAAATCACTATATGGTTTATTGCTAAATATGGCGTTAAACACATTATTATCATGCTCTGTATAATATATTCGTCCCATACGTTCAACTGCTGATGCACGAAGAACAGCCAAAACACTATTGTCTGCTATAACCTCCTTTAATAAACGAACTGCGTTTATTTCATCATTAATTTTATCATTAATAAGAGCTATCTCATATTTGATTTGTCCACGTTCATCTGGATCTGTAGAGGCTGAAAGAGCTTGCTCATAAAGAGGAAGTGCTTTTTCATAATTATTAATACTCCTTGCAAACCGTGCTTCTTGATAAACTTCGTTATTTTCCTGAAGGAGATACGGTGCATTCACCCCATATACATCGTTTACAGTTTTGTCTTTTACTTCATCATTCTTTTCAAAGAAAAACCATGTAAACAAAACTGCTAGTACTACAATGAAGCCAAAAAATATAATTATATACGTACCTTTGTTAACATTACTCACCTCACCACTAATTACATTTGACCCTGTAACAACTCCAGCTGTATCAATAACTTCAGTGTTATTTTTCTGCTCGTTAGTAGTTGGTTGAATATCCATGTGTTTATTGTTACATCCTTAATTTACAATAACTGGCAAATCTACAGCATCCCACGCTGATATTCCCCCTTCTATTCGTCTTAGATTTAAAAACCCAAAATGCTCAAGGTAACTATATCCGACACCTGATGCTCGACCCCCTGTACAAATAAGTACAATCGTCTTACCGTTTTTAGGAAGATTCTTTCGTTGATCAAACAATGTGTGAAGAGGCATATTGATTGAATCTGCTGCGTGAATATCATTGTAGGCATTCACGGAACGTACATCTATAAAAATATAATCGTCAGGATTTTGCTTATATAGCTCATAGAATTCAGTTGGGAGAATATCATCAATTGCTGGTTCAATTATATTTTTGTGTTTCAGAGGTGTCAAATAAATAATAGCCCCTGTGAGTAATACAGTCGCTAAAATTATTAATATATTGCTACTAGTGAAAATATTTTTCATAAATTAATTTATACTAAACAATCTTTATGCATCATCACAATCCCCCCCATCATCCCCTCCATCACAGCCTCCTCCATCACCTCCACCGTCAGCTCCACCGTCATCACCGCCGTCACCATATACACCTTGAGAATAATATGAGGACTGACTATACGGAACATCGGCGTGTGCGCGGGAAACTTCTTTAGAGAGAATATACCCACCGTCATTTTTTACACCCTGATCCGAAAGAAAAGTATTGGACGCTAATGCAGTAACTAAAAACATTGCCACATATGAAGTGCGTTTAAGTAAAACTAGTAAAAATTTTCTCATATATAAAGAAGTATACCAGTAATAAGTCACCAAGGGCAATGAAAGATAACTTTAATATATGTGAACAATTTTTTAAAAAAGCTTAAATTCTTTTAATAATGAGTGCATTGTATATAATTGACAATATAGCATAGAAATGTTATAATTAAAAATAGAGTATTAAGAAAAATTGAACCCAATCCTGTGAACTGAGGAGATTGCAAATGAGAAAGATATTCGTGTTCTCTACCCTGCTGTCCCTCATAGGGTGCGCAGGAGTGGAATTACCACAGTTAACTCCAGTCACCTCTGCGAATAGTGAGCGTGTGTGGGTCGACATGGACCCTGCGTGTGGTGTAGAACTTGTCCATTCAGACCCCGACGACTGCCTTGCTTACATCCTTGCACGTCGGGCAAAGATGAACATAGTCGGCATCAGCACTACAAAGGGCAACGCATCAGAATCAGATACGTGGAAAATCGCGCAGACGCTTGTTGGTGATGATATCCCTCTTTACCGCGGACGTGGTGGATGTCAGTCCAATGCTGTTCGAGCACTTAAGAAGGCAGCCCAAAAGCCTCTCAAAATTATGGCGCTTGGCCCTCTTACAAACATTGCAGCACTGCTACAATGCCACCCTGAAGCAGCACAACATATCACAGAAGTGGTGTTTGTTGGTTCACGATTTGCTGGCGAGAGGTTTGTAGTAAATCCAAACTGGTTCATACAAATGAACCTTAAAGACCTCAATGTTGTAAGCGATATTGAAGCTGTTTCAACTGTACTTAGTTCAAAGATTCCACTGAGGTACGTGCCATTCGAAGCAGGACGGCGCGTGCCCATACAATACAGTGTAGTCATTGGCTATAGAGTAAAGCTTCCAGACTATCTTCATGAAAGACTTCGTGATTGGGGACTTATGTTCTCAGTACTTGCTGGAAGTGATGGTTTTCTGCCATTTGATGCAGTTGCCGTCGCCTACGCACTTTGGCCAAAACAGTTTCTATGCAAGACAGTCAGTTCGCAGCTTGTAAGAGACGAACTCATTGTCAAAATCAAAAAAGAAGAGGTTAACACTAGGTGTGTCCCTAAAAACGGGAATCTACTCCGGATTCTTATCCTCTCAACTCTTTCCCTGTCGTGACCTATTAGGTTGTGACAGGGATTTTTGTATACTTATTAAAAGTATGCAAAGTAATATGTACAAAAAAATATCATTACTAGTACTTGTCCTTGGGTTTTTTATGATTCTTCAGTACTTATTTTTTACTTTTTATGTAAATACAGAAGACCATGCATCTATGACGTTCGACAATCTCCCAAAAGATGTTCGCATAATTGAACACTACCATCCACAAGAAGAAAACAGAGAAGATGAAGAAAGAGTCGAGATGAGACACTATGCAACACCTCAAGCACATATAGATGGAGGTCCCTCGTATGGCGTGTACGGATATCAAGTAGTCTCTATTGAATATGAAATACGTGCCGATGAAATACAAGAGCGACCAATCGGAGAAGCTTCAGAAGGATATCTCTTAGCCCTTAATAATATAAGAGACCTCAACATACCATATGACCATTTTCACATCGGAATTTCGGAAGACCATGATGTAAATATTACTTACTTAATTCATCTTATGCTTATTCCTCATGAACAAGAACTCCAATATGGACTTGAATGTTCCTAGAATAAAAGAACTAATTGTTTTTTATAGAATTAACTTTAAAACTCTTGAAAGACTGGGACTAGTCTAACTGTAGCGCTTTGGGACACAGACCCTGCATCAGTGAGACATGTAAGTGTGTAGACCGTTTGTTCTGCAATAACACTTGAGGTTTGAGTGCCTGACGCACCACTCCATGAGTCTGTGATGCTTGTGTTATCTTCCCCAACTGAACAACTGCTAACGCTCGTTGCGGTCCATGAAATAGATGATGTATCTCCTGATTGAATAAGTGAGGGTGTTGCTGTGATTGAAAGCTCTGGATGTAATACAGTAACAGTAACTGAACCCTGTCCTCCATTTGAACAAATAATTGTATATTGTGTTGTGTTTACTGGAAAGACTTCTGCTGAGCCGGAGACAGCTCCGCCGGTTGAGAAGTTAACCCCTGCACTCGAGGAAGAACTTACACATGACCATGAAAGCGTGGCCGAACCACCTTCGTTAACAAAGATATTAGACCCAGTCCCTGAACCACCGGTTGCATTAAATGTTGGCGGTGCAGGTGGAGGAGGTGGAGGAGGTGGAGGAGACCATCCACCACCGCCTCCTCCTCCACCGTCTCCTCCGTTTCCAGAAGAGCCAGGACCTGAGCCGCCGGGACCACATGGGCCAGGGCCAGGATCACCTGGGTCACCTGCAGGACCACATGTGTCTGGACCAGCCCCCGCTCCCGCCCCTGCCCCTCCAGCACCACCTGCCCCTCCAGCACCAGCCAACACTATTGATGCACTTAAAAGTAGTGAAAGTGATACTAACAAACAGACAACCATTATCACTGTCTTATCTGTATTATTCTTAAATAGACTCAAACTCATATAATTTTTGGGAAAGAATTATCGCCAATCAGTAAGCCACATAAAGTCGACATTAAATCCCCTCAAATCAAGTATGTTTTTAAAATCAAACGTGTCGAGATTATATACGAGAACACGACCATTTATTAACTGCCCATCTAAGGCTTCATCAGCAACTTGAACGGCTAGATATTTATCATCTGGAGAAAATATATTGTAGATAATGTAGTTATCTATCTGTTTTTTCACTTCTATACTAAATGGACTCCACGAAGTAATGCTAAATAAAGTAAGTCCTCCGTTTGGAAGCTTGTGGTGATCAGACCATGCTAATGTTTTTGCGTCGTGTGAAAGACTTAGTTTCATATGAGAGTGCATGTGCGAACCAGAATCTTCCCCTCCTAAGACTCCCCACACCTTTTCGGGTTCCTTGTTTTGAGTAAGGTCATACAGATACAGTCCCTCATTTTTAATAAGAAGCAATGAGTTGCCGTCTGGAGAAAAGATTGGGTTATATCCTCTAGTAATCAAACGCTCATCCTTTTTTGTGTCACCAGACCGCGTATCTGCAACATACACCTGCCAACCTTCGGGGTCGTGCGCGTCACTCCCATCCTCTTCAAATGCGACATATGCAATAGAACTTCCGTCGGGAGACCATGTGGGTTCGCGTTTAAATGACAGTTTGTTCTTAGATATTCTTTTAAAATCCTTTCTCTCTTGGTCTGTGACAAAAATATGCATGACTTCATCACCACCGTATCGAGCAAAAGCTAAACGGTCTCCGTTTGGCGAAACTTTAGTTGTCATATTTAAACCTTGGGCAAGTTGAATACTCTTGAACTCTGCCGAGTTAATATCGTATGTATATGTATTAACTAGTTTACTCTCATTTTTTGGTAACAACGTGAGGTGAAGGGAGCCAGAAATATTAAACTGTGCATCTTTTTCGATTGGTATCCCTCTGTCACTGTCTTTGATACCGCCCACAGCACTATTGTCAGTCTCTGGTAGAAGTGCTTTGTTCTGAACAACATAAAACCCTACAAAAATTACAACAATTGCAACAATTGCAACAATGAACGCTGCTACAACATAATATACTGTGTACTTTCTCGTTATTAATTCAGGTGATGTTTTTTCTTGGTATGTATCCATATAACAAATGCTAACTCATGTTTATTTTAAGTATATACCTCTTTGTTCATTATTAAACAAGTTGAATGTATAAGTTGTTGAGAACATTTTTACAACAAAACAGGTCGACTCCAAGAGATAGTGGGAGTCGACCTGCGCAGAAGATTATTTAACGGGACCAAGCCTTTTGTCCGTGAGGTACTTCTCGACCTCTTTTTTGATTGACGTTGGGGTATTTCCTGTCTCCTTGGCACCCCCGTTGAAGAACACGGCGAAAATTGTATTTTCACCGACAGAGAATTTCGCAACCGAAACAAAGGGTTTGTAGTCGGAATATGACCACGATACACGGTAGTGAGTCACGGTCACGCTGGATAATACGTCCTCTGCCCCCAAGCTTTCAAGCTTGTAGTCACGACTCACTAAAACCTGCCTGAGAGCCCTTTTCTTTCTTTTCTCGTCGGAGGTACTTGATTCCCCGACGAAGATAGAGATGGACATCGCGGGGATGCTTCTTCGGTCATTGACACCGCAAATTGGATGCTTCCCTTTTAAGATGTCCTTCCACACTTCCCGGTAACACCACACCTCGTCCGTAGAGTCGGTCTTTTGAAAATTCACGGAGTACTTACTTAAAAGCATCTGCCGTGAGGGTTCGCCGATGAGAAACTTCTCATTAGCGTACGCTTGAGTTGTTGCAGTCAACAACGTGCTGATCAACAACATAACAGACATTACTGTCTTCATGATAAGTTTCTCCATCCAATCTGTGAAAATTTTGGAACTCTTTTAACCTTCTTAAAGTATACCACAAACTTAACAAAAAAGCAAGTGCAATAATAGAAACGTCCACCTAAAATGTCCCCGTAAAGATCTGTAAATGACGTTTAATTCCCTAGTCTTTTAACGACCACCATAGTGCTTGTATCTAGTTCAATTACTTCATTAAGTCTAGATATAAGAGTCAATCTTCCTTCGCCTTCTTCTTTGTGTAGATACATTAAATTGTAAAAATTAGGGAGATCGACTGTATCAAGCACATCATCTGTTTTTTTATCTAAAACCGATACAGTTGCATACATCGAGTTTAAAATAAATATTTTATCAAGAGATTCTTCCATAGAAGACAATGTTCCTTTTATATCTACTACTGTGCGTGTAGACCAGTCATTAGTGTCTACCACACTTAAGTTACCCTCGTCCAAAAGACTGTTCGCTACATAGAGCGTATTCTCATCTTTTGAGAGGAGTGAGTACCTTGGACTAGCTGCTATATAAACTTGCGTAGTCTCCTTGCCGGTCAATACGTTAAATACCGCGACAGTGTTCGGGTCTTTACCAGCAACGTAAAGGTTACTTGCAGATATCGATGGGAAAAGAAATGTCGGAATAAAACCAAGTTCCTTAGAAAGAACTACTTCCCCAGTATTTCCATCAACAAACTTCAATATCTTACCCTTTATACTTGATACGTATATCATGTATGGTAACTTGAGTATACTCATATTATTTGCCTCCACACCCAACTCAATTCTAGAGATGATTGTGTCAGTTAATCCGTCTAAAACTAACATTTCATTACCAACCTGATTCAATATATACAGCTTATTATCCACCGTATTGAGCGCAATTGATTTTATGTCTGACCTCACTGGCGCCGTCTTTATTGTTTCGTCTTTTAAATCAATAATAATTACTCCACTATTTTTAGTGCTAACATAGATTTTTCTAACATTAGGGTTAAATAATATTGTCTTTGGACTTTTGCCAACATATATTTTATTCACAACAAAATACTCAACCGTATCGATAATTGTTATAAAACCTCCTTTATTAAGTATATATAAGGTGTTATTAGGTAAGTCAGTTGAAAAATCGATTGGGCGGTCAAAAGTAACACCCTTTTTTGTAATGAAGGCAGAAAGTGGTAACACTTCTCCCGTATTTTGAGAAAGTAAATCTAAATAGTTTTTAGGTTTATCGATATTACCAAGCAAAATTAGGAGTGCGGTAAAAAAAAATACAGTTACGATAAGAATCAAAACCAACTTCTTTACCTGTAGATTTTCCTTAAAAACCTTCTGAAAAGACTCTATTTTTTTAAAGATAAAATGTTTATTCATATATTATTTAAACGGATTTTGTTTTTTATTACCTAATGGAATCTTTCCACCCTTCAAGCACAGACGTTAGTACTTCAACTCTACCTGAAGTATCTCCTTTAAATAAATTTCTAAGCTCATCTGCATCGGACTTTATGTTATAGAATTCATATGAGTCTCTAAAAGTACTCTCGTCTTTACTATTTGAAATTCTTTCATAAATTAATTTATCTTCCAAGCTTCGTACCATGCTCACATCATATATATACTTAAAAAATGGATTGTCTTCTGTCCCCGAATAGACCATCCCAGCAAAAGCATACGTATTAACTTCTACGTTATTGGTTACAAGTGCTCCTATGTCTCTTCCCTGTAATGTGTCACGTTCATATGGAATATTTAAAAAAGAAAGTGCAGTAGGCATGATGTCAACCAAATTCACCATTCCGTCAATTTTCTTTTCTTCTTTAACGCGTGGATGTTTTATAAGAAGTGGCACATTAAGAACATCGTCAGAAAAAGTTCCTTGTATATCAGTTCTCATAAACCTTCCGTGTTCACCGAGTAGATCCCCATGTTCAGATAAAAAAATAATAACAGTACTTTCATCAAGTCCTTGATTTTCGATAGTTGAAAATAATTTTCCTAAAGACTTGTCAGCATACTGCACAGAGCCATCGTATTTAGCCACCAACTTCTGCTTATCTTGTTCATTTAAAATTAATTCAACGGACTCCTTGTCTCCTTGTTTATATACTGTATATTGCCCATTTTTCTCAGTCTTGTGTTTTTCTAAGTTCCAATAACATAAAGATGTATCTAAATCAGAACTACCGTTGTCATAAAGTACATTATACGGGGCTGGAGACACGAACGGGCAGTGCGTATCAAAACCTTGAACAAAAAGAAAAAATTTGTCCGCACTGTTTTCTTCAATCCAATCGATTGCCAAATCCACATTGTTAGAGACACCTGAAAATGCGACCTCGTCATAATATGTGTCAAATCCTACCCCAAATCCGTAGTCCCTATAATAATCTCCTCCGCCAGTAAATGCAGCTGTTGCGTAACCACTTTCTTTCAGAAACTCCGTTAAAGTCTTGCTGTTTTTTGAAACTAATCCTAGTTCTTTCCTGTTAACGACCCCGTGTGTATATGGAAAAAGTGACGTGAATAAAGATATGCCATTAGGAAGAGTCCATGGTGTCGGTGAAAAAACGTTTTCAAAAACAAGCGAGTCCTTAAAAAAAGAATCGATGTTTGGAGTTGTGTCACGATGATATCCATACATCCCTATGTGGTCTTTCCGAGTGTTTGTAAGAGAAATGATAATCAAATTACACCCACTACAACCTAACCCACCGTCTTCTAATGTGCCGCTTATGTAACTACTAGAAAAAAGCAAAGAAGCGCCGACGATGACCATTAATATAGCTATCAGTATTGTTTTTTTAAAGATGTGCATAAATAAAAAACCTCAAAAATTGACGAAACCATGACATAACACCACGACTTTTATTTTACCACTATAATATAAGCGGTCTATTTAAGTAGTTCCTCTATTACCCTTCCCTGAACGTATGGAGGAATCTCTACATTTAAAAGATTCAAAATTGTCGGCATTTGGTCGATATGACTTATTGGCTCACTCAACTGTATTCCTTTTTTAACTCCAGGACCCATAATCATGAACGGAGTCCACATACCGTTTGTGGTCTTTGCGTTTACCGCTTGTTTATATCCAGACCCAAGAGGCACGGTAAATATCTTTGTATCTTCAGTAACCTCCTCCCACCATTGGTACCCAGGAGTGGTTTCAAGTACCAAGTCACCAACTCTGTCTGTTGGAAGTTCAAAGTATTTTGGAGCGTCCTCCCAATTTACTGCTTTTACAAGAGGTCTAATTCCATTATCGTCTTCTATACTTTTAATAGCCTCGACTACTTCTTTACGTAACTGTTCATATTCTTCTCCAGAAGCTCTGTTCCAATTTCCCCCTAAACCATTGGGGTCAATATACACATTGACCATTTTCATAAAGATGACCTGTGTATGCTCCCAGTCAATTTCTGGCTCCCCTGTACGTTCGTCAATTGTGAATTTTAGCCATCCTTTTTGAGCAAATAGATTGTTTAGTCGCACCTGCTTGTATAGTGGAATAACTCCATGGTCTGAAGAAAATACGATAAGCGTATTTTTGTCAGCTTTCTTTATTGCTTCCCCTAAAATTGAATCAATTCCTTGGTACATAACAAGTAAATCATCCCACGATTCAGCTGCTTTCTCTTCAGTATAATCAGGTCTATTAGTATCTACGTTTCGATGCCACCAACGTGCTTCAAGCATTTGATTTGGGGTGTAGGTGTCTTGAATAAACACATCCGGTTTATACTCTTTCATAATGAATCCTGTGGCTTTTTTATGCCACGCCAAACTATCTTTTACTTCCTCAAAGAAGGTGTCTTTGTCTTCTTCTTCGTAAACAAGCTGCGCCGGCCAGTTATCAGCAAAATCAACCATTGGGCCAATAGCGTCAGTTAACTCTTCTGCAATTATTTGAGGGTCAGTAATAAATTTATTTGCATTGTTAAAAAAAAGTCGTATTCTAAAATCTCCACTTTCTGGCCATAATTTGATAACCTTAATTCTCATTTGTGAGTTAAATCTCTGGTCATTCCAAGTCAATTCAACATCACTCCAATTACTCCATCTCCCTTGAGTAAGAGTAACTAGTTCGTCTTTTTTATTGAGTGAAAATCGAACCGTATCATAATTAATTATCTTGTCATCAGTTGAGTCATATATGTACGCATTCACAGACAAACCATAAGCTTCTAAGTTCGCTTCTTTCGGAATACTATATGAATAAGGAACATTTCCCCATTCAACTGCATTTCTCTTTTCAATAAACTGAGTGAGCTTCTGTCCAAGATAAAAAAGTCGAAATGCTTTCCCCGCTTCTTTTCTTTCATCGAGCTTCTCTAAAGGTTCAAAAACAATTGCTGGAGTATCAGCTCCCCACCCTCCCCAACGTCCACGAATTGTTATGCCGTTCTCAAGCTCTGGTGGAGTCGAACCGGGTATAGAAAGAAGAACAACTTTTTTACCTACCGCTTCTAGTATCTTCCAAATTGGGTCAACTTTTTTTGCAGTTGAAGCAAATCCTGGAGCTGAAGGTTTAGAAAGAGGATGTCCCTCAATGTGCATTGGTCCGTCTGCAACTCCATGTACTGTTGGGTGTGCTCCAGTCAAGAGTGACGCAAAGTTAGTAGGAGTATGTGAAGGAAAATCTGGGATAGAATACCCATAAGAACCTTCCTCCATCATCTTTTTAATATTCGGAAGTTTTCCCTCTTCTGCCCATTTATATATAGTAAACATATCAGGCTCAGCTCGTAACCCATCAGGGATAAACCAATAAAGCTTAGTGGCAGATTTTGGCTCTCCAAAATCCAAATACCATATCCCGACCACCACTAACACAAAGATTACTATTACAATGAGCTTATGTTTCATATGCTATATTCTTATTAATTATTTAAAAAAAGTGTACCACATGCCACTAAAGACATCTAAACGATTCTGTCATATCGTCTAAATCAAAAGATTCTACTCCATTTGGTATAAAATATTCAAATCTGACAACATTCTTCGTATTAGGACAATATAAAAACTTCATCGATGCTTTATATTCTATAAGGTCATTCGCACAGATACCAAAACCGAATCGCTGTCCAGCAAATACAATAAAGTAATCTCCATTATCCCCTGTCTTTTTAATAGGTAAAAACTTTTTGCCACAACCAGTCTCTCGTGTTAAAAATTCTGGATACGGAGGAAGTTGTGGTTTAAATAAACTTTCAAATAAAATTACTTGTCCTTTAATATATTCCATTGCGGGTTTTGTCTCTAAATTTTCTAGTACTTTTAATTTTAAAATCCTACTATCTAAAGTTGCTGTTATATTACCATCAGTATTTTTTACTAATTGAGCATCATTTATATTTGAAAATGTGATTCCATATCCTGTAAGGATTTTGTCAAAACTCTTCTTATGATTTATAGAAACCACCACACTCACCACCAATAAGAGGAGTAAGAAAAAAAGAAAGATATATTTTTTATTCATGGTTTTAGGTAAACGATTTACTAACGTTGGTCTAAATCTCTTTCTAGAAATAACCCCGTTTTCTAGATTCTTCAATTAAATCTGCTGGTGCTGGTTCTAATGTCTCGTCTACAGTTTCATAATCACTTACCACCACATCACTCCTCCACTCAACTAACTTACCCTTTAATTCATCGAATATCTCTTGTTCTTGATTAATAAGATTTTTCTGTTCTTGAAGATCTGTTGAGATATCATATAGTTCCCACGTCTCTTCTGAATCAGAATTATTTAACACTTCATGAATAAGCTTCCATTTTTTATCTCTAACTGACTCATTAACACTCGATACACTAAAAAAATCAAAAACGTCCTTCCCAAACTCAGCTCCTGCATATACATACCTATTTACTTCTTCATCATTCAATATAAGTGGAAATAAAGATTTTCCTTGAAAATTGTTTGTATTTGGAAATTTAATACTCAACATATTTAGCATCGTTGGTAATATATCTATTAACTGGACTAACCCGTCTATTTTCTTTCCAGTCTCCGCCTTTGGGTTTTTAATTACTAGTGGAACATGAACAACTTCATCATAAAGAGTTCCTCTATTTGTCCCAGCCCTTCCAAATCGACCATGTTTGCCAAACATCTCTCCGTGTTCAGAGTATATAACAACCACAGTGTTCTTGAGTAAGCCTCTACTTTTAAGATAATCTAGAAACATACCGACCGAATCATCCGTCATTGCTATCTCACCGTCGTACTGGGAGGTAAGATACTCTACGTCCTCACCAGTTAAATCAACGGGGATTGGGTCTCCCTGCTGAAAATGATACGTTCTATATATATCTTTACCGTCAGAGTCATCTTTAAAACCTCTTAAACAGAAATTACGTTTCGTCTGCGCATCCTCTTGAATCGGCATATTTTTACTCTCAATAAACATAGTATCGTATGGTGCAGGAGGATTAAATGGACAGTGTGAATCAAACCCTTGTACGTATAAAAAGAACTTGTCGTCTTGGTTATCTTTTAACCACTCGATGGCGAGAGGAACTCTATCTTTAAGTCCTGCAAAATAATCAGAATCTATGTATGTATCAAAACCTTTATTTAGACCGTACACACGGTCGTAATCACCACCACCAGTAAATGCGGCAGTCTTATATCCACTCGATTTTAAGATGTCTGCTAGTGTCAACTCAACAATTGCTTTCTTTTCTTCCCGATTGTTTGTCCCATGAGTGTATGGATACTGTGAGGTAAATACCGATGTTGCGGACGGCAGTGTCCATGACGTGTGCGCAAAAGTATTTTTAAAAAGGAGTGCTTCGTTAGCAAACTTATCAATATTAGGAGTAGTATTTTTTTCATAACCGTAACCACTCATGTGTTCTGCCGAAATATTTGTGGTCGCAATTATTATTAAGTTGCAATCATTGCAAGAGAATTCACTCTCTTTATGATTAAGTCCCACAACAAGAAACACTCCAATTAATAATAGAAAAAGTAGTGAGATTACATATTTTTTAGAGACGATTCGCATACAATAAAAATTAATTTTTATTGTATCATGAAAAACAGGCTGTACATTTTATATAAACAATGTGGTAAATTTAAAATAATCTTACTTAGAATAACTTCCCGTGTCATCTACCACTTGTTGTGTATACTCAACGTCTATATCTCTCCCCAGTACGTAATCAAAAGCTGCTTCTAAGGTCTCGCTGTTTCGAGAGCCAATAATTAGAGACCTGCGTTCACCATCTGGCCAGAAAATAACCATGGAGGGGGTGAACTCAAGACCTGAATTAGCAGCCTCGCTGTTTCCCTGTTCAATAATTCTAGTGGCTTCTCCATTTTCGATACATTGTTCAAACTGAACTCCATCGACTCCTAAACCGCTGACAAATTCCAAAAATAATGACGTGTCTAAACTGTCTTTTGATTGTGTGCTGAGATATGCATTATCAAGGAATAGCCAAAACGCCCCCTCGCCACCCACTATAGCTGCGCACTCAGATGCCTCTGCCTCTTTCTTAGATTCAGCATATCGATAATCGAGCGTATGGTGTCTATATACCCACACAATGTCACCTCCATACTTGTTAACAAGTGATTTCATAATAAGGTAATTTCTACTACAAAACGGACATTCTGTATCGGAGTACTCAATAACTTTGACGGGTGCATTATAGTCTCCCCATACATGGTCTTTGTCGGTAATTGGCGGAACATTATAAATATAGTCAGGCGGATTAAGAAGAACTTGAGAATGAATAAAAGGAGGTGGTCCTATCCTTTCTTGATTTAAAATACTAAAAAAGACTACAAAAACGATAACCCCTAAAATAATAAAGAGAAAGATGTTCTTTTGATTTTTTTTGAGAATATTCTTTAAAATAAGCTTAATGTTATGCTGCTTACACTATTTTATAGTCTATCACTTAAATATATGCAAGTTAAAGTACGGTACCTGCCTATAAATAACGCAAAGTGGCAAAAAAATCAAAATCTTGGTACAGTTTTCGAGGTGAAGACATATAAAAATGTCACATATGCTCCCGTAGTTCAACGGATAGAATACATCTTTGCGGAAGATGCGATGCAGGTTCGATTCCTACCGGGAGCACAAGCAACAAAAATCTCACTCTATGTGAGATTTTTGGTTACAGAGGCTTAATATCAAATATAAGGTGGAGTCTCCAGTTATTAGAATTATTTGTAGAAATATGCAGGGATTTATTCTCAAAAAACCAAAGTTCACCTTTCTTAACAAATGCGTAATCTGTACCAGAGCGCAATATGTCTTCCCCAGGACTATGTAAAACAAGATGGTATCGATCTCTTCCAATAAGATACTGCTCTGAGTCAAAATGGTTGTAAGTTATCTTTTGAGGTCTAAGTCTAACTAAAACAACCCTCCCTAAAGAAGCGTTTTGCTCCTTTGCAAAATCTTCAACAAATTTAAGTGTTTCTGAAAACTTGGTTCCAAGTTTTGTAACTATACTTTCATGTATGTTATCTTTGTATTTATCCTTATCCTTTCCTTCTATAAGACTACGCAGGCAAATAGTCTGTGTATGCTTATGAAATGTAAGGTATGCCTGTCGTTTGAAAAAAGGAAACCAGTAGTGTTCTTTATCTTCTAACTCCCTCAATATCGACTCCACATTTACCTGCGGATTCACACATCTTAAGAATGTACCAGAAATTTTTGGTTGCAGATTCTTGTATTTCTTATTAACCGCATGTTTAAGACCAAAGAGTTTAAAACCGCTTATAAAATCAATCTTCTTGTGATGTCGTCTCCTTGTAAGCCTAATTAATATGTACTCCAATGAAAAAACTTCAAAGAAATCAATGTTCATCAAAATCTGAGGAAAGAGTCCCTTTGACAAAGCCTTCATAATCACTCTTCTTGTTAATATAAGGAACTCGTCATATTCCTTAAGTCTATTCCTTGATTCTAATTGTTCGAGTATCTCAAGGTATGGAGGAAAAAAAAACGGATACTTATCTATCAAGAAAAGCATCTCTGTACTAAAACTGTCAGCATTTACACGGTGAGTCTCAAGAAGTTTTTTATAATGAACAAGGGCTCCTTTATTTTCCTCTAGAATAGCTTTCATACTTCAATATGTAATTAATATATGTAGTATATCAAAAAATAACCAGCACCGGGACTGGTTTTTTTTATGCAGTAAATTTATCCAATCTTCTTAATTATAGCTACAAGACGAGACTTTTTTCGACTTGCAGTATTGTCCTTAATAACTCCACGCTTTGCTGCTTTATCAATTGCTTTATAGGCTTTCGGCAAAAGAGCCTCAGCCTCCTTTCTTTTCTTATCAGATATAAGAGTAGCAATCTCCTTCATCACATCACGAAGCTCTCGCTTACGACGTACGTTAAATACCTGCTTCTTTAGGGAAGCTTTGTGTGCCTTTTTTGCTGATGCTGTAATTGCCATAATGCAAACCACTATATCAGAGAAACCTTAAAACACAATACCTCAGCCATAATACCTACGTCTTTATCCCTTTTTGTTACTAGGGTATGATTAGCTTTAATGATTGCACAACTTAC
>JABMNX010000006.1 GCA_013204405.1 Candidatus Kaiserbacteria bacterium
AAAAGTCGGAGGAGAAGCGCTTTTTAAGATTTGGTAATCACACTTATATATGTCACGAATTGGAAAACTAGCAGTAATAATCCCCGCAAAGACAGAAGTTACTGTTTTGGATAATACTATTTCCGTAAAAGGGCCACTTGGAGTACTAGCTCGTCCGCTCCACAAAGCAGTTGCCGTCTCGATTGAGAATAACGAGGTGGTCGTGACTCCTGTTGGCAAGACCCCACTATCAAAAGCGCTGTGGGGGACCTATGCTTCTCATATAAAAAATATGGTTCAGGGTGTAAACCAAGCATTTGAGAAGAAACTCATAGTTGAGGGTATTGGGTACCGTGTTAATCTTTCAGGTAAGAGTCTTGAATTAATTGTCGGATTCTCTCACCCAGTAATTTTTGCCATACCTGAAGGACTTACAGTAAATGTTGAGAAAAACACTATTTCGGTTTCAGGTCCAGATAAAGAAAAAGTTGGACAATTTACAGCTGAGGTTCGAGCTGTTAAAAAACCAGAACCATACAAGGGAAAGGGAATTCGGTATGAGAATGAAATTGTACGCCGAAAGCAGGGTAAGAAGACTGCATAATTTTCAAAACCACCACTATGATAGGAAACATTAAAAAAATAAGACGAGAGCGACGACACAGTCGTATTCGGGCAAAGGTTTCAGGAACAGCTCTTATTCCTCGTTTATCTATATTCAAGTCGAATACACAACTAGCAGCTCAGGTTATTAATGATGAAGAAGGGGTGACATTAGTTGCAGTTTCAACATCTGATTTTAAGACTGGAACCCTCCAGGCGCGTGCGATAGAAGCGGGGAAAAAAATAGCTGAGGACGCTAAAAAGAAAGGGGTTGAAAAGATTGTATTTGATCGAGGAGGGTTTATTTATACTGGAAATATAAAGGCATTTGCAGACAGTGTTCGTGCTGGAGGTATTACGTTTTAATTAAGATTTTAATTATTATGACAGAAACAACTATACAAAAAGATACTACACCGATTGTCACCCCTGTTGGTGAACAAGTAGAAAAGAAAGGGTTTAAGAAGAACCCTCGCCGTATTGTTCGTCGTGAAGATCGAGCACGGTCAGAATTTACTCAGAAGATAATTAGTATTCGACGTGTGACTCGTGTTGTTTCAGGAGGACGACGTTTTGGGTTTTCAGTTGCCATGGTACTTGGAGACAAAAAAGGGCAGGTTGGAGTAGGGACTGGTAAAGCCACTGATACAGCACTTGCTATTGAGAAAGCTATCCGACAAGCAAAGAAGAATATGGTTAAAATTAGGACTACAAAAGAAATGAGTATTCCTCACGATGTTCAGGTGAAGTACGGAGCGTCAGTGGTTCAGATTATTCCAGCAAAAGGACGTGGTCTTGTTGCAGGAAGTTCAGTTCGTACAGTGCTTGAATTAGCTGGAGTTAAGGATGTAACCGCAAAGATATTTTCACGAAGTAAGAATAAACTTAACAATGCTCAGGCCACAATTAAGGCGTTAGAAGAGCTTCAATTATAAACATATGCAGTTAAACGATTTACAACAGAAGACAAAACGAATAACAAAAAAGCGTATCGGACGTGGGGGTATTCGGGGTAAAACTTCAGGACGGGGGACGAAAGGACAGAAGGCTCGTACTGGAAACTCAACCCGACCAGAGATGCGAGACATTATCAAGAAACTTCCTAAACTTCGGGGGCACGGAAAAAACAGGGCTCGAACAGTAAACGACTCTACTGTTAAATATGCTCCCGTAAACCTTTCTACTCTTGAAGCGTTGTTTTCAAATGGAGAACAGGTTACCCCCGATGTGTTGTTTGAAAGAAAAGCCGTATCTCGTGTAGGAGGAAAATTTCCTAAGGTAAAGATTCTTGGTCTCGGTACATTATCTAAAAAAGTTACTATTTCAAAGTGTGCGATATCTCAAAGCGCTAAAGACGCAGTAGAAAAAGCAGGAGGAACAGTAGTGTAAAACAATATTTATGATAGAAGGATTTTTCAATAAATTAAGACTGATTATCAAAGACAGTACACTTCGTAAACGGCTACTGTTTGTTGTGTTTGCATTGGTTATTTTTCGCGCATTAGCAGCAATTCCGATTCCTGGAGTTGATATAGTTCAACTTGAAAATTTTTTTGCTAACAACCAATTTCTAGGACTTCTTAATATTTTTTCAGGAGGAGGTCTTTCGAATCTCTCTATTGTAATGCTTGGTGTGGGTCCATACATTACTGCATCTATTATCATGCAACTTCTTACTATTATGTCGCCAAAGCTTAAGGCGTTATATCAAGAAGAGGGAGAAGCGGGACGTAAACGGTTTTCACAATACTCACGTCTTATAGCAATACCACTCGCATTGGTACAGGGATTTAGTTTTTACATTCTTCTTCAACGGCAAGGAATTGTTGCAGACGTAGATATATTCAACACAGCAGTTAATGTTATCGTTATTGCTGCTGGTTCTATTTTCTTGATGTGGATTGGAGAACTTATCTCAGAGTTTGGTATTGGAAATGGGGTCTCCCTTATTATCTTCGCTGGTATTGTGGCGAGCCTTCCTACAACAATTAGTCAACTCGTCTTCTCATTTGATGTGGCTCAGCTCCCACTGTACTTAGGATTTGTCCTTGTTGGAGTTTTAATTACTGCTGGAGTAGTGGTGGTGACAGAAGCAGAGCGTCCAATACCTATTACGTATGCGAGACGTGTGCGTGGTATGAAGGTTTATGGAGGAATCTCAACATACCTTCCTATTCGTGTAAACCAAGCCGGAGTAATTCCAATTATTTTTGCGCTCTCAATTCTTTTGTTTCCACAAATGGTCTTTACGTTCTTAGCGAACCTTAATATATCAGTAGTGAGCCCTGTTTCTTCAGCAATCGTATCTGGCCTTTCTAATCAGTTAGTCTATGCAATTATTTACTTCCTTCTCGTATTTCTCTTTACATACTTCTACACAGCAGTTACGTTTGACCCAGACTCAATTTCAAAGAACTTACAAAAGAGTGGGGCATTTATTCCTGGAGTTCGCCCAGGAGTCATGACTTCAGAGTATATAGCAAAAATACTCACCCGACTCACGCTTGTAGGAGCTCTCTTCCTCGGTGCTATAGCTGTACTCCCTCTCGGGATGCAGGCAATCACAGGTATTACAGCACTAGCCATAGGGGGTACGGCACTTTTGATTGCAGTTTCTGTTGTGCTTGATTTGGTTAAAAAGATAGACGCTCAAATTGCAATGCGCGAGTACTAAAAACTTAGAGGTTAGTGCATCGTATAGGGTATACTACATATTATGCTTAACACGTTTGTCATCACAGGGCGTCCTGGCTCAGGAAAATCTGTTCAAGCAAAATTACTTTCTGAAAAAACTGGGTACATCTTGTTTTCACCAGGAGAGCGGTACCGTGATATAGCTACACAAGAGACCGCCTTTGGAAGAAAAATAAAGGAGACTATTGATAACGGACTCCTAGGTCCTTCTTGGCTTTCTACATACTTGTTTCAAAATACAATTTTAAATATAGATGATACTGATGGAATAATTTTTGAAGGGGTAGGTAGAAAAGAGGCAGAAGCCAAGATGTTTAACGAGACAATGGAGTGGCTTGGGCGTGACTACCGAGTAATTAACTTAACTGCTGGAGAAGAGGTTATTACCACACGACTTACACTTCGTCATGATATAGAGTCTCGTAATGATGATGACCCAGAAGACATCCCTGTACGAATTACAGAGTACAACACACACACACTACCTGCTATACATTTCTTTGGGTCAGTTGATAAGTGTATTGAGATTAATGGGGAACAAGATATTGAAGGTGTACATAATGACATTGTAAAAAGTCTTGACCTATAACGTTATATATATGATTGCAAACGAAAAAGACAAAGAAGGACTGCGGGTAGCGGGATTTCGCCTCGGTACAATTCTTCAGACACTAGCTAAAGAGGTAAAGCCAGGCGTTTTGGTTTTATCATTAAATGAGATGGCTGAAAAAATGATTCGAGACTATGGAGACACTCCAGCATTTTTAAACTATAAACCACAGGGTGCCATCCGCCCATTTCCAGCAACACTTTGTATTGCAGTTAATGATACGGTTGTTCACGGTATTCCAACTGAGAAAAACATAGTGCTTCAAGACGGAGACATCATAGGGCTTGATACCGGTCTTTTTCATGGTAAATACATCGTTGATAGCGGGATTACCGTGCCTGTTGGGAATGTGAGTAAGGAAGCACTACAACTCATGCGTGTGACTCGTGAGGCGCTCTATGTGGGGATACAGGCCGCTCAGGTGGGTAATACTGTGGGAGATATTGGACATGCTGTCGAAGAGTTTGTAAGGCCATATGGATATGGTATCGTACGTGAACTTTGTGGACATGGTGTAGGAGAAAAAATTCATGAAGAGCCTTCAATTCCTAACTACGGAAAGAAAGGCACGGGTCCAGTTTTAGTTGAAGGTATGGTTATCGCAATAGAGCCAATGCTTAACATGGGAAAAAAAGAAGTAGTTTTTTTAGATGACGGATACACTGTTCGTACAAAGGATGGAACATTAAGTGCTCACTTTGAACACACACTTGTTATTACAAAAGATGGACCAGAAATTTTTACAGAGGTCTAGTTGAGAGATACATAAAAAAGAAGTACACTATGTCATACATTATTTATTAATATACTCATATATGTCAGAACACAGTAAAGA
>JABMNX010000007.1 GCA_013204405.1 Candidatus Kaiserbacteria bacterium
TGCTCATACACTTGCAAGGCTATATCACTAATAACCTGTGATATTTTCTTGTCTGCTACTGCGAATGAATCTAATGCACGTGTTACGTTTTTAACTAATGTTTTATTCAACATAATATAATTCCTTTTAATATATGCACTAATGAAACAATCAGAATTGACAGTTAATCTCTAGTGCATGGTTGAATTATGTATCTAATGACTCTATAAGTCAAATATAGCTATACTTATTATTAAAACCCTGTCAATTTGACAGGATACCAAACGCACCCATACCCATACCACACAAATAAAAATCGGAGTCCCGCACTCACACACACACTATGATTTGTATAAATAACCCCACCATTTTTCAAATACCCCCCGTCACTTTACTAATACCGAAAATAAAAAAATATTTTGCAAAAAATTCTCAAAAACTGGTAGACTACCTCGCATGCAATATAAAACTTCTCGAAAAGAAGCACTAGCTGCAGGAAAAACTAGATACATAGGGGACCCATGTAAATATGGTCACGGCTCTATTCGATATACAGGTAATTGGGAGTGTATAGTTTGTAAACGCAATAGAAAACGTGGAGGAAAAGAGGCTGTTATAGATCCTGTTATAGAACAATCTCGTATAAATAGAGCAACTGCAATAACTGAAAAAAAAGCTAGATATATAGGAATAAAATGTTCTCAAGGACATAATGGAGAACGCTACGTTAGAGACCATACTTGTGTAAAGTGTAGACAAGAAGCTAAATATAAAAGACAAAAAAAACTTAGTTTATTATGTAAAATTGTAAAACAAAGTTTGTGTGGCCCCCTTCCTCTCCGAATTAGAACCGGAGGAAGAAAAAAAATATTCACAGAGAAAGAACTTCAAAAAAAACAAAGAATCCGTAAAGCTATATATAGGCATAAAAACCGAGGAAAAATAAATGCTAACAGAGCTAAATACCGTGCAGAAAAACTAAACAGAACTCCTAGTTGGCTACGTCCGGTAGATTTTAGGCATATTCAGGTTTATTATGAAATATCTAAAAGACTAACTCAAACTACTGGAACACTTCATCACGTCGATCACATTGTTCCTTTAAAAGGAAAGTTAGTATCAGGCCTACATGTGCCTTGGAATCTTCAAGTATTAGAAGGACTAGAAAATTTGAAGAAGAGCAATTTGTTTGAGAATGATTCTCACTACCACATGCCCATTAGAAACCCACTACAATGGGAGCATGAATATATTTGAAATCTCTCTTTTTCTGGTACTTATTTTTACATATTGCCAATCTCTTGTTTCTTAGTTATACTTATGTCTTATAGCTGCAAATAAATTAAAGGTGTACAGCGACACATGTCAGAAACTAATCAAACTGTAGTTATTCCTCATATAGAGGACAATATACCCCTACCTAAAAATAACGCGGAGGCTCTCCCAGATATGACAGCTGAGGAGGAGATTCAAGCCCGCACTAATACTATTAAGCTATTATCTGATATTACCGACGAAGTGATAGAACCTACTACAGAAGACATAGAACAAGCTGAAGAGCTTGCTAAAGAAATGATGATAAATCCTGATATTAGACCGGAGTTTGGTCATTATCCAAACGAAACAATGGCCTATCTTGCAGGCATGGTGGCGCAGACTAACTGTATGTTAGTAAAAGATATGGCAGACTTTAAACTTCATGTACTTAACCGGGCTGTACAAGAGGCAGAAACTGCCAAGAGTTCTAGGGAACGGTTAGCAGCCCTACGTATGATAGGAGAGATTGATGGAGTTGATGCGTTTAAGAGGAAGACCGAGATTACTCACATTACTAAATCTGGAGATGATTTAGAAAAAGAACTGCTAGCAACCATAGAACAGCTTAAAGGCAGCATCGTTGAAGGTGAAGTAATAGAGTCTAAAATAAATGATTAGCCACGACGACCTAGAGGTATTACAGAAAGCGCTACCCGCTATGTCAGAAAGAGAGCGACGACGGAATTTAGCATTATTAAAAGACTACCAGAAAGAAATGAAACAGAAGAATGGAAAAGCTAACTTTCTTGACTTTATTAAACACGTCTACCCCGGCTACAAAATAGGAGCACATCATGCAAGACTGGCTAAATTATTCGAAGAAATCGCTGAAGGAAAAAGAAAACGAGTTATTGTCAATATTGCGCCTCGACACGGGAAATCCGAACTTATTTCCTATCTGGCGCCTGCCTGGTTTTTGGGTAAGCATCCAGCTAAGAAAGTTATTATGGCATCTCATACGGCTGACCTTGCGGTTAACTTTGGTCGTAGAGTCCGAAATCTGGTGGGTTCAGACGCGTATAAGGACATCTTCCCGGATATCAGCCTGCAGGCGGATAGTAAATCGGCCTCTCGGTGGGGTACGAACTTTAATGGGGAATATTTCGCAATCGGTGTGGGCGGTGCGCTTGCGGGTCGAGGCGCGGATTTGTTTATTATTGACGACCCTCACTCAGAACAAGACGCTAAATTGGGTAAATCGGATGTTTTCTTACCGGCTTGGGAATGGTTTCAGTCTGGGCCGCTTCAGCGTCTTATGCCTGGTGGTGCTATTGTTGTTGTAATGACAAGATGGTCTAAATTAGACCTAACAGGACAGATAGTTAACCAAATGGTTAAGAATGATGACGTAGATCAGTGGGAAGTTGTTGAATTTCCAGCGATTTTACAGAATAGTATGGGGGAAGAGGTCCCTTTATGGCCTGAGTTTTGGAGTATTGAGGAGCTACAAGCCCGACGTGCAGCCATAGATGTACGGTATTGGAACGCACAGTACATGCAAAACCCGGTATCTGAAGAAGGGGCGCTGATTAA